>JAHEJF010000298.1 GCA_024639025.1 Ahrensia sp.
CCAGAAAGTAATCCGGGCTGTCGACATCCGTGCGAATAACAACATCCGCAGGATTTCTGCGGGCGCCAGTGACTTGGCCCTCTGTCATGAATTCTGCCTGAACCATATTGGTCAGAACTTCATTGGCTCGTCCCCGTGCAGCCGGCAGGTTGATATGAGGTGCATATTTGGCTGGCGCCTTGAACAATCCGGCAAGCATCGCTGACTCTGAAAGCGAAATATTGCGAATATCCTTGTCAAAGTAGAAGTCAGCGGCTGCAGCAACACCAAAGCTGCCACCGCCCATATAGGCGCGATCCAAATAAAGCCTCAGAATCTCATCCTTGGTCAGGTTGGCCTCCAGCCACAGCGCAAGAAATGCCTCCTTGATCTTTCTTTGCAGCGTCCGCTCATTGGTCAGAAAGATGTTTTTCGCCAATTGTTGAGAGAGCGTGGAGCCACCTTGCACCACTGAGTTTGCTCTGACATTCTCGGTCATGGCGCGGGCCAAACCCATGAAATCCAGCCCATAATGTTCAAAGAAACGGCGATCTTCTGTTGCAAGAACAGCCTTGATCAAATGGTCTGGCAATTCGGTGATCGGCACCGCTTCGCTGTGCAAAATGCCACGGCGCCCGATTTCATTGCCGAAACGGTCAAGAAAGGTGACGGCGAATTCGTCACGGTCGAGCCAATTGTCTGAGATTTCGTCCGATGCTGGCAGCGCCAGCGCAAGCATGAGCACCAAGCCTCCCATACCCAGTGTAAATGCCTCGCTGGTCGCCTCAAAAAATACGCGCTTGAAGCCATAGGGCCTGAATCGTCGGAAGAAGATGGTGATATCTTCCCAAAGATCGGCAGCGGCAAACTTTGCCTCATAGAGGGTAGAGTCGACCCATGCGTCGATTTCTAGAAGAAACGACGATCGCTTGAACGGCTTTTCCTGCTCGTCCGGTAGATTGTTCAACGGGTCATTCATGTTGAATGCTTTGGCCCAGTGTTCGACGCGATCAGTCGCGCATCATCCTATCCACCCAGCTTTTTGCCCCAATTGTCGCCGGGTAACAAGTTCTAGTCATCATCAGTCTTAACGGATCCGCTGCCATCTTCCAACCGACCTTCCTTGGCCTTGAGCACATACTGATAGGCGATCAGATATCCCTTCAGCGGTCGAATCGGTAGGATACATGCTGCGATCAGAAATGGTCCCGTTATCAAGGCGTTCAGCCAATAGGGGGCGCCTGCAGAAACTTCCAACCAAACTGCCAATCCGGCAACCGGAACGATCGCCAAACAAATGGCAAAGAAAGCCGGGCCGTCACCAGCATCGGCAAAATCATAATTCAACCCGCAGACATTGCAGCTTGTTCCAACAGTCAGAAAGCTGGAGAACAGTTTGCCGGAGCCGCATCGTGGGCATCGGCCGACAAGCCCCGTGTGTTCTGGCTTGAGCGGAGGATATTGGTCATCCATAAAAAAATCCAACAAAATAGGAATATATTCTTGACACCGTCACGGTGGTCATGTATGTTCATGACATAATCACATTATTGCGTCGATAGGCCGGTTTGCACTTGCAGCCGGCTTTTTGTTTGGAGGCGAATTCGGTGGAGGCAGCACTGGTCCGTTCGCTGGAAAAGCTGGTCAAAGCATTGGAACACCAAATCTCGGTTCTTAGCGATCAGATCCTTCGTGAGCCCCATATTGAGAAAAAGAAGGCCGATGAAATTCAGGGACTCTTGAAGCTACTCGAAAAAGCACAGGAATTGGCTGATCAATACCGGAATGAACAGTTGCCGGATTCAGATCAACCATCGATGCGCGAAATCTTGAACGAGATTGAGGAACGAATTGAAAATCTGGCCGGACAGCGAGTCGAGCAAATTCTCAGCCAAGAATGTCGATCTCAAAAAGCTGGCAATTCTGCTGAAAAAGGGACCACTGCTTCTACGGCAGGCTCAACGGCCTCCGCACCACGATGACTGGTCAACGTGGGTGTTGATCGGTGGTCGCGGATCCGGCAAGACCCGAACAGGCAGCGAATGGGTGCACGGCTTGGCGACTGGTACCAGGCCGTTCGCGAGAAATGCGACAGGGCCTATCGCGTTGATTGGTGAAACCATCGGCGATGTTCGCGAAGTGATGATCGAGGGTCCGGCGGGCATTCGCAATTGCGCACTCTACGATCGACCATCGTACGAGACATCGCGGCGACGATTGGTCTGGCCCAACGGCGTGGTCGCACAGGTGTTTTCGGCCCATGATCCCGAAAGCTTGCGGGGTCCCCAATTTGCAGCAGCATGGAGCGACGCCAAGACAATTTGGGCAACTCTGGTGAGCGTCTCGGCAACCGCGGCGACGTTCTTTGGTTATAACGTCGATATGGCGACACAGGCTGGTGTGACGGAAGGCTTGTTGCAGGTTGTATCTGCACTTTCAGGCATTTTTGCTATCTTTGGGCGTCTGTCGGCTTCCAAACGCATCGCGTAAGCAGGCAATTTCAAATTGACGAAAAACCATTCATGTCCCATTCAGATTGCGCGGTGTATAAATGGATCATGATGATGCACAAAATTACACATAGTCTCGGCGCAGCGCTCTTATTGCTGACTGTTTCGACGGGTGCGCAAGCTGCCAAGCAGAGGTCCAACCAAATCCTGCTGGCGCAGGATAACTGCTTTGCTGTCGGGCAATCGATTGCCGCTGAGCGTGGTGTAACGCTGGTTGCAGCTGAGGCAACGGTGCAAAATGGTCAAAACGTTTGCAAAATTGTGGTTTTGGTGCCAGCAACCAATGGCGAGAGACCAAAGCGCCAAGTCGTCTATATCCCCCAATAATTTCCTCTACAGCCAATCGCCTGATTTGAATTGCCGGTTGGCTTTGCTATGACTTTCTTAAAGGGAGTGATTGATGCGTCTATTGGTGGTCGAAGACGATGCGGATCTCAACCGTCAGATCAAAGAGGCCTTGGAAGAGGCAGGTTATGTTGTTGATGTGGCGACCGATGGAGAAGAGGGACACTTTCTCGGTGATACCGAGCCTTATGATTGTGTTATCCTGGATATCGGATTGCCGCAAATGGATGGTATCAGTGTCCTGAAGCGATGGCGCGAACATGGACGCTCAATGCCTGTTCTTATCCTGACCGCACGCGATCGCTGGAGCGACAAAGTCGCAGGCATTGACGCCGGTGCCGACGACTATGTTGCAAAACCTTTTCATATCGAGGAGATTTTGGCCCGGGTTCGGGCTCTCATACGACGCGCTGCCGGCCATGCGACCTCGGAACTGCGTTGTGGGCCGCTGACGGTCGATACTAAAACCTCAAAAGCGAGTATCGATGGAACAACACTCAAGTTGACATCTCATGAATTTCGGGTGTTGTCGTATCTGATGCATCACCAGTCAGAAGTTGTTTCAAGAACCGAGCTGACTGAACATCTTTATGACCAGGATTTTGATCGTGATTCCAACACCGTTGAGGTGTTTGTAGGCCGACTGCGCAAGAAAATCGGTCAGGATCTTATCGAAACAGTCCGCGGACTTGGCTATCGCCTGAATGCACCGGATCAAAGTGCCGACGGGACTCAATGAAGCGGATTTCACTGACAAGGCGTGTTGTCTTTCTGTCCAGCCTTTGGTCGGTTCTGGCGCTTGTCATCCTGGGCTGGCTGCTTCTTTCACAGTTTCGCGCCGGGGCTGAACGCAATTTTGCAGACTTGCAGCAAGCACAGCTTTTTTCACTGATTGGCGCAGTTACAATTGACGAGAGTGACAATATCAGTGGTGTGCCAAATCTTGGTAATTCCAGCTTTCTGAGGCCCGGTTCGGGGTGGTTTTGGCGAGTTGAGCTAGTTGATGCGG
>JAHEJF010000299.1 GCA_024639025.1 Ahrensia sp.
ATCAGCTTTTTCGAGCCGGTGATATAGCCGCCCATCACGCCGAAGGCTTTTCCCAAAGTGCCCTCAATCACATCGATCCGGTCCATGATGCCCTCGCGCTCGGCAACACCGCCGCCGCGCGGGCCATACATGCCCACCGCATGGACTTCGTCGATATATTTCAGTGCACCAAACTTGTCGGCCACATCACAGATCTCTGCAATCGGCGCAATGTCGCCATCCATGGAGTAAACGCTTTCAAACGCAACCAGCTTGGGGGCGTTCGGATCGTCCGCAGCCATCAACTCTTCCAGATGCTTGGGATCATTATGACGGAAGATGCGCTTTTCGCAGCGTGAATGACGGATACCCTCAATCATCGAAGCATGGTTGAGCGCATCGGTATAGCAGATGATGTTTGGTATCTTGGCCAGCAAGGTGCCCAAAGCTGCCCAGTTTGACACATAGCCCGATGTGAAAATCAACGCTGCCTCTTTTTGGTGCAGGTCGGCCAACTCTTCTTCCAGCTTCACATGATAATGGTTGGTGCCGGAGATATTGCGAGTGCCGCCAGCGCCGGTGCCGCATTTATCGATGGCGGCATGCATGGCGGTGGTTACTTTTTCATGCTGGCCCATGCCCAGATAGTCATTCGAGCACCATACCGTGACCTCATGGGTGGAGCCGTCCGCGCGGTGGCGCAGCGCCTTGGGAAAGGCACCAGCCTTGCGTTCAAGATCGGCAAATACACGGTAATTGCCCGCTTCATGCAGGCCATCGAGTTTTTCACTGAAATAAGCTTCGAAATCCAATGTCTCACCCTTACTCACGGCTTTGCCGAGAACCTTTTCTGTCCAAAGATATAATCCGGTAATCTCCAGATTGGAATACTTCAAATCTGAACTCTTTGTCGCAACCCAAAGCTTGTTATGCGTTGACGTAGATCAATTTGCCCGAAATCAGTCATTTGTGAGCAAAAACCAGCCGCAAAAAGATGAAAATACTCCGTTCTGTGAATTAATTGGAATGCCATTTCTTATCCTGCACGACGCCAAATCGTACTTTCCGCGTCGTGAAAGGAAACCAAATGCGTCATTTTCCGGTGTTTTTGAATGTTGCTGGCCGCAGAGTCGTTGTCTCTGGCGCAGGAGAATGTGCCGTGGCGAAACTGCGTCTGCTTCTCAAAACGGAGGCCAATATCGCTGTTTACGGTGCTGATCCGACAGATCAGGTCGTGCAATGGGCTAAAGAGGGAAAAATTCTGCTCGCCGAACGTCCGCTGGAGGTTGGTGATGCCATTTGTGCGGCGATGCTGTACGCCGCCAATGAAGATGAGATTGAAGATGCGCGCGTTGCTGCGATCGGTCGTGCCGCGGGTGCGCTGACCAATATTGTCGATAATCTGGACGACAGTGCATTCATCACACCGGCAATTGTTGACCGGGACCCGGTTACCGTGGCCATAGGCACTGAAGGCGCTGCACCGGTCTTGGCGCGTCGGATCAAGGCAGATCTGGAAGAGCGCCTGCCCTCCACCCTGGGTATCTTGGCGCGCATTGGACAAGCTTTCCGCCGACGCGCCAATATGTTGCCTCAGGGGCGCAAGCGTCGTGATTTCTGGAGCCGTTACTATGAAGGCGCAGGTGACGCCGCATTACAGGCAGGCGGCGAAGATGCGGTTCGCAGCACCTTGAACGATCTTCTTACCGATGCGATCGAAACACGGCCCCGTGACGGACATGTTGCTCTGATTGGCACAGGCCCGGGCGATGCCGAGCTGCTAACGCTGAAAGCGCGCCGCTTGCTGCATGAAGCAGATGTGGTTTTGCATGACCAATTGGTTCCCCAGTCAATTCTCGAACTCGCTCGAAGAGAAGCCATCGTCATTGAAGTTGGGAAAAAGGGCTATGGACCATCCTGGAAACAGGAAGACATCAACGCTCTGATGATCGAACATGCCCTGAAGGGAGCCCAAATTGCGCGCCTCAAATCTGGAGATCCCGCGATCTTTGGGCGATTGGACGAGGAACTGGATGCGGTTGAGCAAGCCGGTGTGGGCTTCGAAATCGTTCCGGGAATCACGGCTGCATCTGCTGCTGCGGCCTCAATCGGAACGTCTCTGACCCGCCGGGGCCGCAATTCGGCCTTGCGGATCATTACCGGTCGTGAGGCACAGGGATTTGCCGAGCATGATTGGCGTGATCTGGCCAAGCCCGGTTCAGCCGCAGCGATTTACATGGGTGTCCGCGCTGCCCGTTTTCTGCAGGGCCGCCTGTTGATGCATGGCGCATCAACGGACACACCCGTCACCATTGTTGAAAACGTGTCTCGGACTGATCAAAGAGTAATTTCGACTACAATTTCATCCCTACCCGAAGCACTGGAGAATTCGGTTGTCACCGGACCGGCTGTGCTGCTCTACGGCCTCAGCCCACGCGAAGCGATCTCTGCTTCGCTCACGCTTCGTGAACCTACCAAACTGCAATCTGAAGGAGCCTTGTAATGGCACGTCAATTTTCACCTCAAGTCATCACTGCGAATGATCTTTTCGAAGGTGATGTCATTTATCTGACAAAGACCGGTGGTTGGTCGCGCGACATAGAAGATGCGCATATTGCCCACTCCCCGGAGCAGGTTGAAACCATGCTCGAGGTTGCCAACAGCCAACCCGGCCAGATTGTCGGTGCTTATGCTGCCAATGTCAAAACGGATGAGAGCGGCACTGCTATGCCAGCCCATTTCCGGGAAGTATTTCGGACGCGCGGTCCCTCGAATTATTTTCATGGCAAGCAAGCCATCGATCAGATCAACGATGAGAAACTGGTTGCCTAATCATGTACGCCTACTCAGAATTTGACGAGAAGTTCGTCCGTAATCGTGTGGCGCAGTTTCGTTCGCAAGTTGCGCGTCGCGTCAGCGGATCGCTGACGGAGGACGAGTTTAAACCATTGCGTTTGATGAACGGATTATACCTGCAACTGCATGCCTACATGCTGCGGGTGGCCATTCCCTATGGAACGCTAAACTCGAATCAAATGAATCAGTTAGCCCATATTGCTGACAAATGGGACAAGGGTTACGGGCATTTTACCACCCGTCAGAACGTTCAGCTCAACTGGCCCAAATTGCGTGATGTTCCCGATATTCTCGATGCCTTGGCAGATGTTGAAATGCACGCCATTCAGACCTCCGGCAATTGTATTCGCAACGTAACTGCGGATCACTTCGCCGGTGCGGCAGCGGACGAAATCGAAGATCCCCGCCCTACCGCTGAACTGCTGCGTCAATGGTCAACGGACCATCCGGAGTTCCAGTTTTTGCCGCGCAAATTCAAGATTGCCGTAACCGGCTCGCCCAATGACCGTGCGGTCACCAAGGCGCATGATATTGGCCTGCGCATGGTGCGGAACGAAGCTGGCGAACCGGGCTATGAAGTGATTGTTGGGGGCGGTTTGGGCCGCACACCGATGATCGGCAAGACAGTGCGCGCATTTTTGCCTAAGGCTGATCTCTTGCCTTATCTTGAGGCGATCTTGCGTGTCTATAACCTCAATGGACGTCGCGACAACAAATACAAGGCGCGTATCAAGATCCTAGTGCATGAAACCGGCACTGACGAGATCAAGTCAATGATTGAAGAGGCTTTTGTCGAGCAGAAGAAGCACTTTTCAGCGCCGCCTGCGGAGATGGTGGCAGCCATTGAGGCGGCTTTTGCTCCGCCCCAGTTCAATAACACGCAGTCGCTGGCGTTCGAACAGGCTATCGAACAGGATCCTGTGTTCCGCTCCTTTGTTGAAACCAATGTCACCGAGCACAAAAATCCCGCCTATGGTGTTGTTACTGT
>JAHEJF010000300.1 GCA_024639025.1 Ahrensia sp.
TCAGGCGCTGCCATCTCGTAGCCTAGCGCTTCGGCCACTGCTGCATTGGTGATCTTGCCACGATGGACATTCAAACCGTTGCGCAGGTGATGGTTTTCAACAATCGCATTCAGACCCTTGTCTGCGAGCATGACACCATAATGCAAGGTTGCATTGTTCAGGGCGTTCGCCGATGTCACAGGCACCGCACCGGGCATGTTGGCGACACAGTAGTGAGTGACATCATCGACAACATATGTTGGCTCAGAATGCGTGGTTGCCTTCGACGTTTCAAAGCACCCGCCTTGGTCAATCGCCACATCGCACAGCACCGAGCCCTTTTTCATGCCCGAAAGCATTTCGCGGGTCACCAGTTTCGGCGCTGCAGCTCCCGGGATCAGCACCGCACCAATAACGGCATCCGCATTGAAAACTTCGCTTTCCAGCGCTTCGATGGAGGAGTATCTTGTCTTCACACGGCCGTTGAAGATGTCATCCAGTTCGCGCAAGCGTGGCAATGAGCGATCCAAAATCGTAACATCTGCACCCAGACCTGCCGCCATCTTCGCAGCGTTGATGCCGACAACGCCACCACCAATAACAACGACCTTGCCAGGTAGAACACCAGGTACGCCCCCAAGCAAAACACCGCTGCCGCCATTGGCTTTTTGCAATGCGGTAGCAGAAGCCTGAATGGCCAAACGGCCGGCAACTTCAGACATCGGCGCCAAGAGCGGCAGACCGCCCCGGTCGTCTGTGACTGTTTCATAAGCGATGGCTGTACAACCGCTTTCAACCAAGCCCTTGGTTTGCGCAGCATCCGGAGCCAGATGCAGGTAGGTATACAGGATCTGGTCTTCGCGCAGCATCGCCCATTCGACGGGCTGTGGTTCCTTGACTTTCACAATCATATCTGACTGCTCGAACACGTCCTTGGCCGTGTCGACAACCTTGGCACCCACTGCTTTGTAGGCATCATCGCCAGCACCGATACCAATACCGGCATTCTTCTCCATGATCACATCATGGCCATGGGCAATGTACTCACGGACAGAGCCTGGTGTGAGGCCGACGCGATATTCATGATTCTTGATTTCTTTTGGGCAACCGACGCGCATTGAAATTCTCCCTTTTATCTGTTGCCACCATCATGCTTGAAAATGCGCGCAATGTCCTTGCAAAGTTGCATTTGCACACACCCTGTTTTCGTGTATTGTTGCACAATATTGAACAAAAACGATGGATTTTTGCATCAATGCAGTTAGATATGATTGATTACTCGATAATTCGGACTCTTCAACGCGATGGACGAATCCCCAATGCAAGCCTGGCAGAACAGGTGGGACTATCGGCTTCAGCCTGCTCGCGCAGGCTCGATGCGCTCGAAAAATCGGGGGTCATTCGTGGCTACCACGCAAGGGTGTCGAACAAGCAGCTGGGGCACGAACTCATTGCGATCGTCAACATTTCCCTTTCGGGACAATTCCAGGAGACACTCAGAGAGTTCGAAGCCGCTGTAAAACGCTGCCCAAACATTCTCGTGTGTTATTTGATGAGCGGCGAATATGACTACACCATGCGCGTCGCTGCAAAGGATCTGGCGGACTATGAGCGCATTCACCGCGATTGGCTCACCGCACTGCCGCATGTTGTGAAAATCAACTCGAGCTTTGCACTGCGCGATGTGATCGACAGGCCCAATGTGGGCATTGATGTGGAACTTGCAAAAGGAACTTAGCGCAATTCAGCACTAAAAAACGGTCGGGCTTTGATCAAATCAGAACCGGTAGATAAGCCCTACTCCGCCACTGAACTGATCGTCCGAGACCGTGATCGGGCTGTCTGCGGCATCGCCGACAATACGCGAATAACCCACGCGCGCCCTCAGGCTCAGGTTCTCGGTGGCCGCGAAATTCAACGCACCGTTGATCTCCACATTCTTGAAGCCTGCGCTTGCATTGAACACCGGATAACCAGCTACAGAAGCGGCTGATTGCGCAGCAGTCACAGAGAAGTACTGATCCATGTAATCTTCCGACGCATAGGTGCCGGCGGCATAGATACGGCTGCTCAGGCGATCGGTGATATCGAAATCATAGCCGGCGCCAACCTTGGCCAGAAATCCGCTATCCGATTGTCCGGAGACTTGCTTGGAGAAGGCGACATCTACAAATGCACCACCGAAGTCATATTGCGCAAAACCACCCACAACGATACCGCTGCCGATGCTTCCAAGTCCGCCCAATTCGACCGCATCTCCGGCATCACGCCCGAAACGGTAGCCAAGCAGTGGACCGGCTTGCAGTCCGTTGTAGCGCAAGGCGGAAAAGCGAATGTCATCAAGACCCCGGAAATTCAGTCGGGATTCGCCGCTCCCATCGCCAAAGGTTGGAAAAATGATGGGAAATCCACGCACTTCAAATTCGTCAGACCCTTCATAGACCGGACCAACCGTCACAAAACCCCCGGCACCCAAACTGATATCACTGGCATGTGCGGCACTGGCCAACAGCCCAAGCGATGAAGATGCCGCAAGGCAAAAACGAATGCATGATTTCATGATAAGAAGCTCTATTTTTCAATTAGCGGTTGCAATTGCTACGCTTATAACACGATTCCGGATCAGAAGGATATCAAATGTTCAGACCGGACGATCTGCCTCACCGCGCCAAATAGCATCGCCATTTTGATCAATGATCATTTTCGCCTTGTTGACGCTCGCAACGATGGCTTCCTTCTGATCTTGCACGAGATCAGCGCGTACGAACTGGCGGACAACCGGCTCTCCATCAATGGTTTTTGTCAGCGTGCCGGCTATCCGCCACTGCCCGCCGGACTCCTTTGCCGGGTTGGCCCTGATTTCAACATCCTTGTAGATTTCGTTTGGCTCCGCGCTTGCCGGATCACTCGCTGATGGGCCGTCGCCGCCGCCAAAAATTTTCTTGAAAAAACCTGCCATCTTGTCCTCTCGCATTTTCCCTATTGCTACAGTGCTGCCGGCTGCCGTCAAGGATTGCATTCAATTGCGCGAGCGATTACCCATTCGTCAATGCTTGGAGCGTAGATATGTCTGACAACAAAAACCCGGCGAAACCAAAGGCCAAGAAGCGGAGCAAGCTGAAGATGTTCTTCTATTTATTGTTGCTGCTGATCATCGGCGTTGCCGGATTGTACGTATTTGGACCACGCGAACCTGTCGAGACTGCACTGCGTTTCGATCCTTCGCAAATCAGCGATGATCTGGACGCCTATCTGGCAGAAACTGAGTCAGATGCCGGCAATACCCTGCCCCACGCAACAAAAGAGATTGTCTGGGCATTCCCGAATTCGCGCGCAAAGACGCCACTTGCACTTATCTATATTCACGGGTTTTCCGCCACCAAGGGTGAAACACGTCCGCTCCCTGACCTGGCCGCAAAAGCGCTCAATGCCAATCTATTTTACACCCGCTTGGAGGGACACGGCGCTGATAGCGATGCGATGGCGCAGGCGACTGTCCAGGATTGGATGGACGATGTGGCCGAAGCGATAGAGATCGGTAATCGCATTGGCGAGAAAGTCATTCTTGTCGGTGTCTCTACCGGCGCGCCATTGGGCACGCTTGCTGCGCTGCATCCCGAACTCAAGGAAAAAGTCGCTGGTTATGTGATGATCTCTCCCAATTTTAAAATACAGAATGCCGCCAGCTCGTTATTGACCCTGCCCTACGCACGCCAGTGGGTGCCGCTGGTTGCTGGCGCGGAGCGATCATTTGAAGTGCTGAACGAACTGCATGCCAAATATTGGACATCCACCTACCCCACCGTTGCGCTTCTGCCCATGGCCGCGCTGGTCAAGCACGCAC
>JAHEJF010000013.1 GCA_024639025.1 Ahrensia sp.
AACCTTTGGTTCAGACTCAAATCGGTTCGATAAGCACTCGGCCCGAACTGACGATCTTTTGCTCGACTGGTCCAAATGTGCGGTCAACGAGGACACACTTTCTTTGCTGACTGATCTGGCGCAAGCGCAAAAAGTTGAAGCAAAACGGGATGCAATGTTCGCTGGCGAGCGCATCAATATCACCGAGGATCGAGCGGTGCTGCATACCGCCCTGCGCAACCGCTCCAACACGCCTGTGATCGAAGATGGCGAAGACGTGATGCCGGCTGTTAATGACGTGCTCGACAAGATGGGTGCATTTGCCAGCGGTATCCGCTCGGGTGCAATTGCCTCAGCCTCGGGAAAAAGATTTACGGATATCGTCAATATCGGCATTGGCGGATCCGATCTCGGACCGGCCATGGCGGTATTGGCAATGGCACCGTTTCATGATGGTCCAAATTGCCATTTTGTCTCAAACATCGATGGCGCTCACATCGCCGACACGCTCGCCAAGGTCGAACTGGACACCACATTATTCATCGTGGCCTCGAAAACATTTACGACAATCGAAACCATGACCAATGCACAGACAGCCCGCAGCGCGCTGATCGAACAATTGGGCGAGAAAGCCGTTGGCGCCCACTTCTGCGCCGTTTCCACTGCGCTGGACAAGGTCGCCGAATTCGGCATCGCGCAAGACAGGGTTTTTGGTTTTTGGGATTGGGTTGGCGGTCGGTATTCGCTTTGGGGGGCGATCGGTTTGCCGATCATGATCGCGATCGGACCGGATGATTTCGGCAGTTTTCTTGATGGCGCGCACGCCATGGACATTCATTTCAGGAACGCTGCGATTACTGAGAACCTGCCCATGATGATGGGGTTGATCGGCTATTATCATCGGGCCATTTGCGATTATTCTACACGGGCTGTCATCCCTTATGATCAGCGCTTGTCGCGCCTGCCAGCCTATCTGCAACAATTGGACATGGAATCAAATGGCAAAAGCGTCACCATGGGCTCTGATGCGGTAGCCACCGCGACCGGCCCCATTGTTTGGGGCGAGCCGGGAACCAATGGTCAACACGCGTTCTTCCAACTATTGCACCAGGGCACCGATCTTATTCCAGTCGAATTCATCGTAGCAGCCAACGCTCATGAAACGGGCATGGATGTGCACCACGAATTGCTACTGTCCAACTGCCTGGCCCAGTCAGAAGCACTGATGAAAGGCCGCACCCTGGATGAGGCACGTGCGCAAATGAAAGCCAAGGGCTTGAATGCCAACTTCATTGATCGCATTGCGCCACACCGCGTCTTTTCCGGAAACAGACCTTCTGTGACATTGATCTACGACACGCTGACACCTTATGCATTTGGTCGATTGATCGCGCTTTATGAACACCGCGTTTTTGTTGAAGCGCAGTTGTTCGGCATCAACGCGTTTGACCAGTGGGGCGTGGAATTGGGCAAGGAGCTGGCGACAAACCTTCTGTCGGTTGCACAAACAGGCGAAGGCACTGAGCACTTGGACGGCTCCACGGCAGCCTTGGTGGCCTACACACGAGGGTTGCAAAAATAAGTCTGCTTGATCAAGACCTTGGCATGGCGTAATCGACTTGTAGAAAGCGGTGCATGGTGCGTTAGTTGGCATTACCGCATCTTGAGAAGTATCATGCGTGCGTCACAAGAATCTGTACCTGCGCTTCAGTTGAAAACCGAAACGCACCAGCCGAGGACAAAATGAGCAACAATAAAAACAAGCGCCTTCGTAGCCAAGAATGGTTCAACAATCCCGACAATCCGTCGATGACTGCCCTTTATCTGGAGCGGTATCTGAATTTCGGCCTGACGCAGGAAGAGTTGCAATCCGGCAAGCCAATCATTGGAATAGCACAAACCGGCTCTGATCTTTCGCCTTGCAATCGCCATCACATCGAACTTGCTAAACGCGTTCGTGACGGAATCGTCGCGATGGGCGGTATTCCCATCGAATTCCCGGTGCACCCCATTCAAGAGACCGGCAAACGCCCCACCGCGGCGCTTGATCGAAATCTTCAGTATTTGTCTTGTGTTGAGGTTATGTATGGCTACCCGCTCGATGGTGTCGTGCTGACAATTGGATGTGACAAGACGACGCCTGCGCTTTTAATGGCAGCCGCAACCGTCAACATTCCATCTATCGCACTTTCGGTGGGTCCCATGTTGAACGGTTGGTGGAAAGGTGAGCGTGCCGGGTCGGGAACGATTGTCTGGAAGATGCGCGAAAAGCTGGCCGCAGGCGAGATCGACTATGATGAATTCATGGACGCTGCTGCTGCGTCAGCGCCATCGGTGGGTTACTGCAACACCATGGGCACTGCGACCACCATGAATTCGCTCACCGAAGCGCTTGGCATGCAATTGCCTGGGTCGGCTGCCATTCCTGCGCCCTACCGCGAACGTGGCCAGATGGCTTATGCTACCGGCAAACGCATCGTTGACATGGTGCACGAGGATCTCAAACCGTCAGACATTATGACCCGGCAAGCGTTTGAAAATGCAATCGTGGTCAATTCAGCGATCGGTGGATCGACCAATGCACCTATTCATCTCAATGCGATTGCCCGTCACCTTGGTGTTCCGCTGAGCAATGATGACTGGCAACAGATCGGTCACAAGATTCCGCTGCTTGTGAATTTGCAGCCCGCGGGCAAATATCTGGGTGAGGACTATTCACGCGCTGGCGGCGTCCCTGCAGTTGTCATGGAACTGATGAAAGCCAAGATGTTGCCTCATCCGGCGGCGATCACCGCCAATGGCAAGTCCATCGGCGACAATTGTTCAGCGGTTGAAAATGAAAACGAGGACGTGATTCTCACTGTCGCGAAGCCGATGAAAGCCGAGGCCGGCTTCATCAATATGACCGGCAATTTGTTCAGCTCCGCGATTATGAAAACCAGCGTGATATCGGACGAGTTCCGCGAAAGGTATTTGAGCAATCCGGATTCACCCAACGCGTTTGAAGGAAAAGTGGCGGTCTTCGACGGGCCGGAGGACTATCACAACCGCATTGATGATCCTGCAGAGGAAATTGACAGCTATACCATATTGGTGATGCGGGGGACCGGTCCGGTCGGCTATCCGGGTGGTGCCGAGGTGGTCAATATGCAGCCGCCTGATTATCTGATCAAACAGGGTATTTTGTCACTTCCCTGCATCGGCGATGGACGTCAATCAGGCACATCGGGGTCGCCGTCCATTCTGAACGGTGCGCCGGAAGCGGCCGTGATGGGCGCCGTTGCCTTGTTGGAAAATGGCGATCGCCTACGCATTGATCTGAATAATAATCGCATGGATATCCTCATTGATGACGCAGAACTGTCACAACGAAGAACAAAGCTCGAATCACAGGGCGGTTACGCATATCCGGAAAGCCAGACGCCTTGGCAAGAAATCCAACGCGGCATCGTCGATCAATTTGATGAGGGCATGGTTCTGAAAGGGGCGACAGAGTTTAAGGCGATTGCTCAGAAACGAGGGCTTCCGCGCGACAGTCATTGATTGGTTAACCTATGTAAATGATTGTTAACCATTTGAAGCCAGATTCGTAAACGTCACGAACAATCATATTCTAATGCAGCCATTTTGTTGGCGCGACGGGCGAGATGGATCTCAATGTCAGGAAAAGAATTGAAACAACTTTACGGCGTCATCCCCTACAAGGTGAAAGATGACAGCGTTTGGGTTCTGATGGTCACCTCCCAAACCAGGAGGCGGTGGATATTTCCCAACGGCAATTTGGAGCAGGACGAAACCGGTGCCCAGGCAGCAGCGCGCGAAGGTTTCGAAGAAGCTGGCGTCAAGGGCAGTATTGAGAAAAAGCATACAATCAACACCATCATTGGGAAATCGGCTCCCGATGGCATTGAGAATGTCAAAGTCGAATTTTTCGCCATGGAAGTGCTGAAACAGGCTGAAAAATGGCCGGAAAAGTCACAACGCAAGCGCAAATGGGTTTCGCTGGATGCTGCCAAAGATCTGGTCAGGGACGATGATTTTCGCAATGTCCTCAACCGCTTCAGCAAACAAAAATTCGTCGCCAGATTATCGGCCGCTTGAAGCCACTTTTCAGTTTTGAACAAAAAAAGGGCCAGAACAGTGTTCTGGCCCTTCCATTTTGGTCCCTGACTTCTCAGGGCCATTGGCTGGCAAAATTAGGAGGATTACTGCCAGCTTTTGATTAGCTCATCGTATGAGACTGTTTCGCCAGCCGGCTTCTCATCTGCAACTTTAGCAAATGGTGCGCCTGCTTCAGCAAACCATTCTTCAGCCGAGCGAGGCTCGTTCATCTTCGGACCGATATCGCCCTGAACACCGGCACGCTCCAAGCGCTCAAGCACTTTCTCTTGTGCTTCGCAGAGGCTGTCGAGTGCTTCCTGCGCAGATTTTGCACCGGACATGGCGTCACCGATGTTCTGCCACCATAGCTGAGCCAGCTTTGGATAATCAGGAACATTGGTGCCTGTTGGTGACCACTGAACGCGCGCTGGCGAACGGTAGAATTCAACAAGGCCACCAAGTTTGTCGGCACGCTCGGTGAAGTGGTCGCTGTCAATTGTCGACTCGCGGATGAAGGTCAGACCAACGTCAGACTTCTTCAGGTCGACCGTTTTTGAAACAACGAACTGCGCATAGAGCCAAGCGGCTTTTGCACGATCAACAGGTGTCGATTTCATCAATGTCCATGAACCGGCATCCTGATAACCGATCTTCTGACCTTCTTTCCAGTAAACGCCATGTGGTGAAGGAGCCATGCGCCATTTCGGCGTGCCATCTTCATTCATCACGGGAAGGCCGGGCTCCACTGTCGCTGCTGTAAAGGCCGTGTACCAGAACATCTGTTGTGCAACATTGCCTTGGGCCGGGATTGGGCCAGCTTCGCCGAATGTCATGCCGGCTGCTTCTGGTGGAGAATATTTCTGCAACCAGTCAATCGCCTTCTCAACGGCATAGACAGCGGCAGGTGAATTTGTTGCGCCGCCACGAGCCACGCATGAGCCCACAGGTTGTGAGTTGTCGTTCACACGAATGCCCCATTCATCAACCGGCAGGCCGTTTGGCTCACCAACATCGCCCATGCCGGCCATGGACATCCAGGCATCGGTGTAGCGCCAACCCAGTGACGGGTCTTTCTTGCCGTAGTCCATGTTGCCGTAAACATCGCCATCGACACCAAGGTGCGAAAGATCGCGGCCGGTGAAGAATTCAGCGATGTCCTCATAAGCTGACCAGTTTACCGGCACACCGAGGTCGTAGCCGTATTTCTCTTTGAAGTCGGCCTTGTTCTTGTCGTCATTGAACCAGTCGTAGCGGAACCAGTACAAGTTGGCGAACTGCTGATCGGGCAGCTGATAAAGCTTGCCGTCTGGACCGGTTGTGAAGCTGGTACCGATAAAGTCGTCCACATCAAGCGTTGGCAGTGTTACATCTGCGCCCTCGCCGGACATCCAATCGGTCAGGTTGCGCACCTGCTGGTAGCGCCAGTGTGTGCCGATCAAGTCGGAATCGTTGACATAGGCGTCATAAATGTTTTCGCCCGACTGCATTTGCGTTTGCAGCTTTTCAACCACGTCACCTTCACCAATCAGGTCGTGAGTGACCGTGATGCCGGTGATGGCTGAGAACGCAGGCGCCAGAACTTTGGATTCATATTCGTGCGTCGCGATGGTTTCGGAGACAACCTTGATTTCCATTCCCTGGAATGGTGTTGCAGCATCAACAAAGAACTGCATTTCTGCTTTTTGTTCATCGGCTGAAAGCACTGACAAGCCGCCGATTTCATCGGCGAGAAACTTCTCAGCAGCAGCCATGTCCGCATGGGCTGAAGTGCCCATCGCGACCATCAGCACGGCTGCAGCAGTCGAGGTTAGAAGATAGTTTCGCATTATAATTCCTCCCTTAAGGTTCAATGCGGTTTCCAAGAATGAGCCCTGCCAGGCTGATTCTCATTCGTTTTGGGCTCACACTGTTCTGAACACAATGACTGCGTAGATCAGTGAAATACCCATAGCCCACCAGAGGCTGGGCCCAACAAGACCAAGCCAGGCAAGATGGATAAAGGCGCTGCCGAGCAGCGATATGAAGAGGCGGTCACCACGCGTGGTTTCAAAGCGCAGGATTCCCAATCGTGGATTGCCTCCCGGCGAGAAGTACTCCCACACGCACATACCTACGAGACAGCTGATAATGCCTAGCCAGAACAGGGCGGTTGGGCCAGTCCATGCCATCCATGAAAGTTCCATGATCCCCTCCTCCTAAACGCGACCCAGGGCAAAGCCCTTGGCGATGTAGTTGCGGACAAAGTAGATAACGAGCGCACCAGGAATGATCGTCAGTACACCGGCGGCCGCAAGCACACCCCAGTCGACACCGGAAGCGCCGACTGTACGTGTCATGATGGCCGAAATCGGTTTGGCGTCCGTGGTCGTCAAGGTGCGTGCGATCAACAGTTCCACCCATGAGAACATGAAGCAGAAGAAGGCTGCCACGCCGATACCTGAAGCGATCAGCGGCGTGAAAATCTTGACGAAGAATTTCGGAAAAGAATAGCCGTCAATATAGGCTGTTTCATCGATCTCCTTGGGGACACCGGACATGAAACCTTCCAAGATCCACACAGCGAGCGGGACGTTGAACAAACAGTGGGCCAAGGCAACAGCAATATGTGTGTCGATCAATCCAAATGCTGAGTAGAGCTGGAAGAACGGCAGCACAAACACGGCAGCGGGCGCCATGCGGTTTGAAAGCAACCAGAAGAACATGTGCTTGTCGCCCAGAAAGCGGTAGCGCGAGAAGGCATAGGCTGCTGGCAGTGCCACACTGATCGATATGATCGTGTTGAGCGCAACATAGATGATCGAGTTGATATAGCCTGAATACCAAGAAGGGTCGTTGAAGATGACCCGATAGTTATCCAGCGTCGGTGACTGCGGCAGCAAGGTAAATGATGACAGGATCTCCTGGTTGGTTTTCAGGCTCATATTGACCAGCCAATAGATGGGCAGCATCAACAGCAGGATATAGATCGTCGGCACCAGCCATTTGAGGCTGCGTTTTTGCTTGAAGTGATGGACGGAACGAACGCCGGCAAGATCAATCTTGTTGGTGCTCGCAACGGCCGGATTTTCTAATGCGGTATCAGCCATCAGTCTTCCACTCCCTGCTCTGGTTTTTCAGCGCCGACATTGCTCATGACCGTAAAGAAGACGTAGCAAACCAGCAGCACGATCAATTGGTAAATCAATGACATGGCAGCTGCCGGTCCGAGGTCAAATTGGCCGATCGCCTGCTTGACCAAGTCGATTGACATGAAGGTTGTCGAATTACCCGGGCCGCCACCGGTCAGAACGAAGGGCTCGGTGTAGATCATGAAGCTGTCCATGAAACGCAGCAAGAATGCAATGATCAATACGCCGCGCATTTTGGGCAGCTGGATGAAACGAAACACTGACCAGCGGGATGCGCCGTCAATTCGTGCGGCCTGATAATAGGCCT
Organism: Ahrensia sp.; assembly: GCA_024639025.1. Lineage (GTDB taxonomy): Bacteria > Pseudomonadota > Alphaproteobacteria > Rhizobiales > Rhizobiaceae > Ahrensia. Next base: position 7,516 of record JAHEJF010000013.1, read on the forward strand.
CCGGAATGGAAACCAGGCCCGCATAGCACAGAAGCACAACCAAGCTGGTCCAGTGCCAGACATCCATGACGATAATGGTCACCCAGGCATCGAAAACATTGGCGGTGTAGTTGTAATTGATGCCAATGGAGTCAAGCGTGTGTCCCAACAGGCCGATATCGGCGCGACCAAATATCTGCCAGATTGTGCCGACCACATTCCAGGGGATCAACAATGGCAAGGCCATCAGAACCAGACAGACCGGCACCCAAGGGCCTTTTTTCGGCATGGCCAGCGCGATCGCGATGCCAAGCGGAATCTCGATACTCAGAATTATGAAAGAGAACAAGACGTTGCGACCCAACGCATCCCAGAACCTTTCGGAATTAAGCACATCTTCGAACCATTCTGTGCCCGCCCAGAAGAACTGATTGTTGCCAAATGTGTCCTGAACCGAATAATTCACCACGGTCATGATCGGGATGATGGCACTGATCGCCACCAGCAAGAACACAGGAATGACCAGCAACCAGGCTTTGTTGTTGTATGTCTTATCCATGATCAGGCGCTCTTTCTAACCAGGTGTGAATTCTCGTAAACATTGATGCGGGCCGTCTCGAAGCTGATATTGGGTTCTGCGGGTACCGGCGCACCTTCTGGCAGCACTGCATTGATTTCTTGTCCCTCGAGCGAAGCCCTGACAATCTTGAAACGGCCAATGTCTTCGACTGCATTGACTGTGACGGGCAGACCCTTATTGCCACTTTCCAGCTTAACGAATTCCGGCCGAATGCCCAGTTCAGCAGAGGCGCCCAAGGCACGGTAGTGATGTGAGAGTTCGATTTCGTGCTGGCCGATGCGCGCTATGTTGCCTTTGACATTCGACGCCAGAATATTCATGCCCGGTGAACCAATGAAGTAACCAACAAAAGTGTGCGCAGGCTCGTCAAACAACTCCTCGGGTGTGCCGATCTGAACAACCTCTCCATCGTACATAACCACGACTTTGTCAGCGAAGGTGAGCGCTTCGGTCTGGTCGTGCGTGACATAGATCATCGTGTGACCAAGCTGGCGGTGCAGATCCTTCAGCTTGGTGCGCAACTGCCACTTCATGTGCGGATCGATCACGGTCAGCGGTTCGTCAAACAAAATTGCGTTGACATCGTAGCGAACCAGGCCGCGGCCAAGCGAGATCTTCTGCTTTTCGTCGGCGGTGAGGCCACGCGCCTTGCGATCAGCTTTGTCGGCAAGATCCAGCACGCCGATCATATCGTGGACACGCTTGTCGATCTCATCTTTGGGTACGCGGCGATTGACCAGTGGAAACTCTAGGTTCTGGCGCACCGTCATGGTGTCGTAGATCACCGGGAACTGAAACACCTGAGCAATGTTGCGCTCTTCGGGCTGCAGATGCGTGACATCCTGACCGCCGAACAGAATATTGCCCTTCGATGGAACCAGCAGCCCGGAAATGATGTTAAGCAATGTTGTCTTGCCGCAACCCGAAGGCCCCAACAAGGCATAGGCGCCACCATCTTCCCATTCGTAGTCGAGCTCCTTGAGCGCAAAGTCGGCATCTGATTTGGGGTGTGGCAAATAGGAGTGAGCGAGCTTGTCGAGCGTGATCTTGGCCATCTTATGCTCCTGCCTGCTTTGGTGCTGAAATCAGCTTTTCATTGGCGTCAAACACGAAAAACTTTGATTGCTCCATGTAAAGAGACGCATCGTCGCCGACATTGACACGGTGAACGCCATGCATGAGTGCCACCAGATTGGTCTGATCCGCATTCAAATGAATGAAGCTCTCAGAACCCGTGATCTCGGTCGTCGAGATGGTGCCATCGATCGCCAGCGCCTTTGACTTGGGCTTGCTCAGCGAGGCGTGGTGTGGGCGAACACCCACTTTGTAGGAACCATCCCGCAAACCAGAAATGTTGGACGGTGCGTCAACGCTGTGATCGCCTGCAAAGAATTTTGGGCCACGTTTCTCAACCGGAATCACGTTCATCGGCGGGTCAGAGAATGTTTGCGCGGTTAAAAGATCGCCCGGACGATTATAGACATCGATCGTGTCAGCGAACTGGGTTACCTGGCCTTCGTGAAGAGTGGCTGTTTGTCCTCCGAGCAGAAGGGCTTCCTGGGGCTCGGTGGTGGCATACACAAAAATCGCGCCTGTTTCGGCGAAAATCTTTGGCAGCTCGACCCGGAGCTCTTCACGCAACTTGTAATCCAGGTTGGCCAGCGGTTCATCAAGCAGCACCAACTCGGCGTCCTTGACCAAAGCCCTGGCAAGCGCCGTTCTTTGTTGCTGACCGCCGGAAAGATTAAGCGGTGTACGGTCCAGATATGGCTTGAGCTTCATGAGTTCGGCGGCTTGCAAGACGCGACGATCAATGGTTTCCGAGTCAATGCCAGCGACCCGCATCGGCGAAGCGATATTCTCATAAACAGTCATCGCCGGGTAATTGATGAATTGTTGATAAACCATCGCGACATTGCGCTTTTGGACAGGCAAGCCCAATACGCTGCCGCCGTTCATCAACACATCGCCCTCCGTGGGGCGATCGAGACCTGCCATCAATCGCATCAACGTTGTTTTGCCAGACAATGTGGGGCCCAAAAGAACGTTCAGCGAGCCTTTCTCCATTGTCAAAGACACGTCCTTGATATGGAAGCTGTTGCCGACCTTTTTGCTTATATTCTTTAGTTCAAGCACTTGCCCTAGCCCTCACTTTGCAGCGCGAATTGGTTCAACGGAGCGGTTTTGCATCCATTTGTCCAGATTTTCGATTTGGTCGTCACTAAGCCTGATGCCGAGCTTTGAACGACGCCAAACAACATCCTGGGCCGTTTGAGCCCACTCATTATCGATCAGGTATTCAACTTCCCTGCCTGTCAGCGATCCTCCAAACTGCGGCCCCAAATCGACCTCATTCTTGGCATCTCCAAGCAGTTGCCATACTTTTGTACCGTAGCTTCGCACCAGGCGCCAAGCCAGCGACTGTTCGACAAAAGGGTATTTGGAACGCACCTGCGCAACGAGCTCATCAAATCCATAGACCGCAAAATCACCACCGGTCAGCGTGGATTGCGCTGTCCAACTCGGTTTGCGTTTGCCCAGAACGTGCTCAATTTTCTCGAGCATCGATTCCGCCAGTCTTCTGTAAGTGGTTATCTTGCCGCCGAATATGTTGATGACGCGGGGCTCATCGCCATTGCCATCTTCTCGAAGAACATAATCGCGGGTTGCCTCCTGAGCAGCGGTGGCTCCGTCATCAAACAGAGGGCGTACCCCGGAATAGGTCCAGACAATATGCTCCGGCAAAATTGGCTTCTTGAAATACTCGCTGGCAGCATTGCAAAGATATGAAATCTCTTCTTCGGAGATCTTCACATCTTTTGGATCGCCTTCATAATCGCGATCTGTGGTACCGATGAGCGTGTAGTCCTGCTCATAGGGAAGCGCAAATATGATGCGGTTGTCTGCATTTTGGAAAATATAGGCCCGATCATGATCATGTAGTTTGGGTACAACGATATGGCTGCCTTGGACCAAGCGAACATTCTTGGCGTTATTGCTACCGAATGCCTCGCCCAGAACCTTGTCGACCCAAGGACCGGCAGCATTGACAATCAATTTTGCGGTTCGGGTTTTGGTTGCACCTGTGTTCAAATCCTTGGTGACGAAGGTCCAATGATCATCCTTGCGCCGCGCTGATACACATTGTGTGCGGGTTTCGATCACTGCGCCCCGCTCTGCTGCATCGGCAGCGTTCAGAACAACCAGGCGGGCGTCGTTCACCCAACAGTCGGAATATTCAAACCCCTTCTTGAACATCGGCTTGAGAGGTTCGCCTGATTTGTCGGTTTGCAAATTGACCGTGCTTGTGCCCGGTAACAAGACCCTTTTTCCAATATTGTCATAGAGAAACAGGCCCAAGCGCAGGAACCATGCAGGGCGTAGACCGCTGTGATGGGGCAATACGAAACGCAGCGGCCAAATGATATGAGGAGCTGACTTGAGCAAGACCTCACGCTCACCCAGCGCCTCGCGGACCAGCCTGAATTCATAGTGTTCGAGGTAGCGCAAGCCGCCATGTATGAGCTTGGACGACCAAGACGATGTTCCACTGGCCAAATCATTCATTTCAACCAGGCAAACAGAGTAGCCTCGTCCAACAGCATCCCGTGCGATACCGCAACCGTTGATGCCGCCACCGATGACGAAAATATCGTAATCACACTCCAATGGAGCCTCCCATGCCTCGGCATGCTCCTCCGCTGCCTTGACAGCATTAACCAATACGAAAGCCAAACGAATGTCAAACGAAAGTTTTCGAACCTGTCAAGAAAGCCCGTTTTCAGCGACTTCAATCACGGAAACATCGCTCTCTGCGCATATTTTTCGCACACTTTCGTTTTGCACCTTGTCGGTCACGAATATATCGACCTGTGATATGTGGCCGATACGTACCGGCGCGGCGCGGCCGAATTTGGAAGAATCTGCAACCAGAATTACATTGCGGGCGTTTGCAATGATCGCTTGTGCTACCTTCACTTCACGAATATCGAAGTCCAGCAATGCACCATCCTGATCAATGGCAGACGAGCCAATAATCGCGTAGTCCACTTTGAACTGGTTGATGAAATCAACAGCGGTTTCGCCGACAATCGCCCCATCTGTTGAGCGAACCGCGCCGCCTGCAATCACAACTTCAATCTTGTTGTACAAGCGTAAGTTATTGGCAACATTGATATTATTTGTGATTACCAATAAATCTTCATGATCAACAACTGCATCGCTGAAGGCTTCCGTGGTTGTGCCGATATTGACGAACAAAGATGCATTGTTTGGAATCAGTTGAGCTGCGGCCTTTCCGATTGCGACCTTTTCATTGGCAGCAATCTGGCGGCGGGATTCGTATTCCATATTTTCCCGGCCATCGACAGAGCGGGCACCGCCATGAAATCTGATCAATTTTCTTTCGCGATCCAGATCCCGTAAGTCGGCACGAATTGTCTGAACTGAGATGGCAAATTCGCTTGATAATTGCTCGACCGAGACTGAGCCTTGGGCTTTGACCAGTTCCAAAATTTTTCGATGTCGCTGTGCTGACTGCAATTTTCGATCTCATTCTTATTCTTTGTTTTGATTTTAGAACGAAAATGCAGCGATGGCCAGTTGGCGCTTTCAAGAATGCGGTATTGCTTGCAAACACATTTGAAATCTTTCGCAATCGAGGATTTAAAATCTTCACGCATTTGTGAGTTGAAAGTGGCCGACTATCACTAACGTGCGCCTCACGCGTTTGTTGGTTGTTGTTGAAGTCAAAAACAAGCATTTGGCGTTCAAAACAAATTTTTGATTGCCATAAGGGACTTGGAGAATTCCAGATGACTGATACAACGATGCAAATGACAGAAGACACAGCGCAGAACGACAAGCCTGCCAAAATCACACCAAAGTGGAAGCGCTTTGCTCCGCTGGCTCTCGTGTTGGGCGGTTTGGGTGTTGGCTATGCCATGGGCTGGCAACAATATTTCACGTTAGAGTTCCTGTCGGCTCAGCGCGAGGCACTTGTCAGTTTTGTTGCAACGAACTACGCACTGTCATTGATCGGATTTGGTGTCCTTTATACATTGGCTGTTGCCTTCTCCTTCCCTGCAGCCTCCATTCTGACCATATTTGCAGGTTTTCTGTTTGGCTGGCTTGTCGGCGGGATCACGGTGGCATTTGCTGCGACGATCGGTGCCGCATTGCTCTTTCTTGCAGCACGTTCAGCATTTGGCGACTTTTTGAAAGAAAAGGTCGGTGGACGGGTGAAGTCCCTGGCGGACGGTTTCGAGAGGGATGCTTTCAGTTATCTGCTTGTCCTGCGTCTTGCACCTGTGTTCCCCTTCTTTGTCATGAACATCGCACCGGCCTTGTTCAAGGTCCCGCTGCGGACTTATGTAGCGGCAACATTTCTGGGCATTCTGCCGGGCACCTTTGCTTACGCCTATCTGGGCCAAGGCGTGGAGAGCGTTCTAATTGCCGCGCAAAAAGCGGGCACAGAGCCAAGCGTCGGCGATCTCGTAACCACGGAAATTACTTTGGCATTTGCGGCGCTGGCATTCGTCGCGGTCATGCCAACCATCATCAAGAAACTGCGCAATCGCGCCTAACGAAAACCGCTGGGATGCACTGGCGCAGAACTACCCCAAGGGGACTGAAATGACTGAAGTGATCAAACCCGATATCTGTGTGATTGGCGGTGGCTCCGGCGGCCTGACCGTGGCGGCAGCCGCAGCAGCCTTTGGTGTGTCTGTCGTGCTCATCGAAGGCGGCAAAATGGGTGGCGACTGCCTGAATTATGGCTGTGTGCCTTCAAAGGCAATCATTGCTGCGGGCAAAACGGCCAACAGCATGCGCCATGCGGATAAATTCGGGATCAAGAATACCGAGCCCGAGGTCAATTTCCGGAAAGTTCATGACCATGTGCACAGTGTGATTGCAGCGATTGCACCCAACGACTCGGTCGAACGGTTCACTGCTCTTGGTGTCAAAGTCATCGAGGCATATGGCAAATTCAAGGACGAAGAGACGGTTGTCGCCGGCGATTACGAGATCAAAGCCCGCAGATTTGTCGTCGCCACCGGCTCATCTGCCTTCGTGCCGCCAATCCCCGGCCTTGAAAAGGTCGATTATCTGACCAACGAGACCCTGTTTGATGAGACACGCAAGCCCAACCATCTTCTGGTGATTGGTGGTGGCCCAATCGGCATGGAAATGGCACAGGCACATCGTCGCCTTGGCAGCAAGGTGACTGTGATCGAGGGACTGAAG
>JAHEJF010000301.1 GCA_024639025.1 Ahrensia sp.
GCAAAGAGCGGTCGCCAAATCATCGCCAATATCGAAATCACTAAAGCACCACCAAGCCAAATTATCGCTATATCGGTTTTCGACACCGCCAGGATGTCGCCAAACAGAAAACCCATAAGGTCAATCCGCACCCATGTCATGAACGCCAGGACAACAAGTCCGACCGCAAGCGAGGCATGGGCAAGCAGACCAAGCAAAGCATCAGAGGACAATGTCGCCCGCTTTTGCAACAACAACAGCGCGATCGAAACGCAGGCGGAAACGGCAAACACCGCCAAGGTGATATTGACCTCGAAAAGGAAAGCCAGTGCGACGCCAAGCAGGGCGGCGTGAGACAGCGTATCGCCAAAATACGCAAGGCGCCGCCATACGATAAAACAGCCCAGTGGGCCAGCGACCAGCGCAACACCAATCCCTGCGACAATGGCGCGTGTGAAAAAGTCGTCAAGCATCGCCACCTCCCTGCCTTTCTTCGCTGTGCTTATCGTGTTGGTGATGGTGACCATCATTGGGATGGCAATGCTCGGTGATGGTACCATCGCCGTGCTTCACCCGGCCATCTGGCAGATGCGTATGATCATGATGGTGCTCATAGACGGCGAGCGTTGAGGCGGCCCGAGTTCCAAATATCGCTTTGTACTCGGGGCTGGCGGCCACGACGGTTGGCGGTCCGGAACAGCAGACATGCCCGTTCAAGCAAATAACCCTGTCTGTCGCGGCCATCACGACATGCAGATCGTGAGAAATCAGCAAAATGCCACAACCGAGTTGATCCCGCAGACCCTTGATCAGATCATACAGCGCAATTTCTCCGTTGAAATCCACGCCCTGCACCGGCTCGTCGAGGACGAGCAAATCCGGTTTGCGTGCCATGGCACGTGCCAACATAACGCGCTGAAACTCTCCGCCTGAAAGCGTGCGGACTTCTGCGCCGGCCAGATGATCAACACCGGTCGCAGTCATGGCTTCCACTGCTGCACTGGAACTCAATTGCCCCGTCAATCGCATTAATCGTTGGACGGTGAGTGGCAATGTCCAGTCAATTGAAAGTTTCTGGGGGACATATGCAACACGCAGACCGGGTTGTTGGGTTACATTGCCCTCATCGGCAGTCAGGATGCCCAGGGCCATCTTGGCGGTTGTCGACTTACCGGAACCGTTGGGACCGATCAGCGTCACGATTTCTCCGGCATTGAGGGAAAACGAAACATCTCGGACCAGCCATTGGCCCGCCCGATATATCCCGGCGCCGTCCAGGGTTATAAGTGGTTCGTTTCTTTTCAGCATGCTTTCCAATAATCGAATTTGCCAGGCAACCAAATATGCTCTTGTCATTGCATATGGCACACGTTATAACATTACGCAATCATGTAACTTAATAACATATCATCATCTTGATGCAAGTGGAGTTTCTAATGCACCGAATCAAGTTCATCTGTCTTGCTTCTTCGCTAATGACCACTCCGGCAATTGCCGCGAGCGAGGATATCAATGTCCTTGCTTCCATCAAGCCTGTTCATTCGCTTGTTGCTGCAGTCATGGATGGAGTGGGTGAGCCAAACCTTATTATTGAGGGGGCTGGATCCCCGCACACTTACGCTCTCAAGCCTTCACAGGCCCAAACTCTGGAAGAGGCCAATCTCGTATTTTGGATCGGCCACCAGATGGAAGCTTTTCTGGAAAAACCACTTGAAGTGATTGCAAGCAATGCCCGGACTGTAGAATTGGCCGACTCCCAGGATCTCGTGAAGCTGGAACTGCGCGAAGGTGGAGCTTTTGATGCCCATGATCATGGCGATGATGAGGAGCACGAAGAGGCGAACGATGAGCACGATCATGATGATCACGATCACGAAAAAGCCAAAATGGACCATGACGACCACGACGACCATGACCATGAAGAACATGCAGAAGCGCATGAAGATCATGATCATGAGAAACACACTGAAGCGCACGACGACCATGATCATGGTGCATTCAATCCGCACTTATGGCTTGATCCGGTCAATGCCAAGGCGTTTGTCCACGAAATTGAGGAGGCATTGGTTGCAGCCGATCCCGCCAATGCGGGCACCTATCAGGCCAATGCCGAAGCCCTGACGGCTAAGCTTGATGAACTGGTCGTCGAGGTTTCAACAGAACTGGAACCGGTAAAGGGCAGGGGCTTCGTCATATTCCACGACGCCTATCAGAACTTTGAGGAACGTTTTGGATTGACAGCGATTGGTTCCATCACGGTTTCTCCTGAAGTCATGCCCGGCGCAGAACGCATTAGTGAATTGCAATCAAAGATCAAAGAGTTGAATGCAACATGTGTGTTCTCGGAGCCTCAATTCGAACCGAAGCTTGTCGGCACAGTAACCGAAGGAACGCAGGCAAAAACCGGCGTCCTGGATCCGTTGGGCGCCAGCATTGATAGTGGTCCGGAGCTCTATTTCACGCTCATCCGCAATATGTCCACCGCGTTCAAGACGTGTCTTTCGGAACCCAGCTAGGTATGGACATCGTCTGGCCTGGACGGAATTGACAAACCCGGCAGAGTGCTCCCAAATTGACTTTTGGGAGTTGGAACATTGGCCGAGATTTTAACGGACGACCAGATCCGGTCCTATAAGGATACTGGCTATCTGGTATTAGAGCGCCATCTGCCCGACGAGATCCTGGGCGGCATTCGGGCCGAAATCACACGCTTTGAGCAAGAGGCAGGAGGCATGACCGCGTCTAACGACCGGTTGGACCTTGAGGACAGCCATACGCCGGACAAGCCGCGCCTCCGCCGTATCAAACTTCCGCACCGGATTAGTGATTTCATGCGAGAGTTGATGTATTCGGACCATATATTGGCGCCCGCGCGCGATCTGATCGGGCCCGATTTGAGACTGCATACATCTAAGCTCAACATGAAGTCCGCCGGTTACGGGGCAGCCGTGGAGTGGCATCAGGATTATGCGTTTTATCCGCACACCAATGACGACATCCTGGCGATCGGTGTGATTATTGATGACATGGAAAGTGTGAACGGACCCCTGATGGTCTATCCGGGTAGCCACAAGGGCCCGGTCTATGATCATCATGTCGACGGTGTCTTCGCCGGCGCCTTTATACCCGAGGATGTCGGCCTCAACCCCGGCGATGCGGTTGAACTGAAAGGGCCGGCCGGCTCAATCTCTATTCATCACGGGCGCATCGTGCATGGGTCTGCCCTTAATACCTCTGATCGGTCCCGCCGGATATTGTTTTATGAGATGATGGCAGCGGATGCATTTCCCATCATGGGGTCGATGACAAATTGGGATGGGATAGAGGATTACGACACGCGCATGTTGTGTGGTAACCCGACTCTCAATCCGCGTCTCAAGGACATTCCGGTCCGCATTCCACAGCCGCAACCCGATGTCCCGATCTCAATCTATGAAATTCAGAAAGGCCTTCGGCAACGCGCATTTGATAAAGTGGACCAGTAATCTGACTGGTCCGACGCTGATATTTTTCAATAGGGCGGTTATGCAGCCACTTCGGTCAGGATCTGGAACTGGCCATATTGGCAACAGAAGCTGCATCACCCACACCCGCTATCAACTTCATGCGTGAAAGGTCAGCAACACCAAGTGTGCGATTGCGCTCCCCTGCAAACATCGCTGCCAGATCGTCCAGTATCATGTCGCCAATCAATTGGCGTCCGCCTTGGACAGCTGCTGCTCTGTGTGGCGACAACGTGACGTTTTTCATGGTGCGAATTGCGGCATCCGGCGGGACAGGCTCAGAAGGAAAGACATCAATTGCTGCCCGGATCTGACCGCATCC
>JAHEJF010000302.1 GCA_024639025.1 Ahrensia sp.
AACTGATAACCAATGATGAGGATTTGCGCCTGGTTGGCGGTGGCAATGACGTGTTTGTGACGGTCGGCATCCTGCTGCTTTTTGCCGGTACCTTGTTTGGGCTTGGCGCGTTTTTTGATGATGCGACCAACACAATTGTTATGATTACCGCGGTAATTATCTGGCTGGTGGCTGAATTTATCACCCGACAACACAGGATGAAATTGTCTTCAACGGTGCTGGGTGTCGGGTTCATCATCTGTGTCGCAACCCTCTTGGGCAGTTATGTCGGCGAGCAAATCGATTTTGATGCCATCGAACAAAATCCTGCAATGGCATTGGCGCTGCGGCCGGTCATTGGTTCCTATGGCAGCGTGATTTTTGGCGGAACAGCAGCAGTTGCGGTGATCTATTTTTGGCGGTTTCGGGTACCGATCATGGCAGCGGCGATTGCGCTCAGCTTGACCGGCCTGGCGTTCTTATGGACGTTCTTATATTTTTACGATGGTGTGACCGAAGGGCGAGTGGCGCTGCCAACAGTAGATCTCATTCCGCTTGTTCTGGAGAGAGCACTTTATGTACCGCTGATTTGCGGCTTTATCGTTTTTTCCATCGCGGTGATGTTCGACCTCAGGGATCGGGAGCGCTTTACGGTCTGGTCTGATTGTGCGTTTTGGCTGCACGTGATTTCTGCCCCCTTGCTGGTTCACCCGCTTTTCATTTTGGCAACGGGTCAGGACGTAGTGCTGGGCGAGATTGAGCCTGGAACAATTGCATCGATCATGTTGGCCATCCTGATCATCGCCTTTTTCTATATTGCACTGGCTATCGACCGGCGTTCGCTGCTCATACCAACGCTGGCCTATTTTGGATCATTGGGCGTGTATTTCATGGTTGAACGCACGGCCAATTCGACCGGCGTGCCATCATTTGCACTGATTTTGCTGGTCATCGGCACGATGGTGATCATGTTCGGGGCGGGCTGGCAACGCATTCGAGCCTTGATTGTGCGACCCACCCTCCCCACATCTGTGATTAACAAATTACCCCCGATAAAAGTGTGATACGAACATGACGAATTTTTCCCCTCGCGAGACCGTGTCTGAACTCGACAGGTTCATCATCGGTCAAAAAGATGCCAAGCGCGCCGTGGCCATTGCGCTGCGCAACCGCTGGCGGCGACTGCAGCTTGATGACAGTCTGCGCGAGGAAGTGATGCCGAAAAACATCTTGATGATTGGGCCGACGGGCGTGGGCAAGACAGAAATTTCGCGACGGCTTGCCAAACTGGCCGGTGCACCCTTCATCAAGATTGAAGCCACCAAGTTCACCGAAGTGGGCTATGTGGGACGCGATGTGGAACAGATCATTCGTGACCTCATCGAGATTGGTATCGGTCTGGTTCGCGATAAGAAGCGGGAAGAGGTAACGGCCAAAGCACATGTGAACGCTGAAGAACGCGTGTTAGACGCATTGGTGGGCCCGACATCCAGCCCGGCAACCCGTGACAGTTTCCGAAAAAAACTGCGCGATGGTTCGTTGGACGACAAGGAAATCGAAATCGAAGTCGCCGATACCGGAACCCCGGGTGGATTTGAGGTCCCCGGTATGCCCGGCGGCATTGGCATGATCAATCTCGGCGACATGATGGGCAAGGCATTTGGCGGACGCACCAAGAAGATTAAGACCAGTGTGCGCGACAGTTACAAGCACCTGGTCAATGATGAATCAGACAAACTGTTGGACGAAGAACAGTTGATCCAGGAAGCCATTGCGTCGGTTGAAAATGACGGCATCGTGTTCCTTGACGAGATCGACAAGATTGCTGCAGGGACCGAAAGATCTGGCGCGGGCGTAAGCCGCGAAGGTGTGCAGCGCGATCTGCTGCCGCTGGTTGAGGGCACAACCGTTGCAACAAAACACGGTCCAGTGAAAACAGACCATATTCTGTTTATTGCATCGGGCGCGTTTCACATTGCCAAGCCATCCGATCTGCTACCAGAATTACAGGGCAGACTGCCGATTCGGGTTGAATTGAGGGCCTTGACCAAGGAGGATTTCAAGCGAATTCTCACCGAAACCGAAGCAAGTCTCATTCGCCAATATATCGCCTTGATGGGAACCGAAGACGTTACCTTGGAATTCACCGATGATGCCATTGATGAATTGGCCGGCATTGCAGTGGATTTGAACGACACGGTCGAGAATATTGGCGCGCGGCGACTGCAGACTGTGATGGAGCATGTGCTCGATGACATTTCGTTTGAAGCGCCGGACAAGTCCGGGGCCTCATATACGATTGACGCCGAATATGTGCGGAAGAACGTTGGTGACATCGCCAAAAACACTGATTTGTCTCGATTCATCCTGTGACCTAAAAATCACGCACGTAAATAATCACAATTCACCCACTCGACAGAACCAACAGCATTTTTTATCTCTTTGCACACAATTCGCGGGCGGTTTTCGACAATGATTCGGATAAAAGAGCAAGCTAAGCTTCTGGCATTATCGAGCATGGTTATCGGCGCGGTATTGTTCAGCGTGCCCGCACAAGCCATTGTAAAGCTTCATCCGGGCAACCAAAATTCCGAGCAGCCAGCCATTCCCGGCGCTTCGAAAAATCGAACCAAGGCGTTGAAATCTAGCTTTGACAAGAAATACAACAAGGTTGTCCGCTTGTTGCGCAACGACAAGAAGCTGATTTCCGATATCAAGTCGATTTCCAGGAAGTTCGGTATTGATCCGATTCACATGGTGGGCGCGATTGTTGGTGAGCATACCTATAATGTCGATGCGCTGGACCGCGCTCAAAGCTATTATGTCAAGGCATTGGCCTATGTGAAATCGGACATCGACTTTGAATATGATGGCGAGACCATCTCAGAATTTGTTGAAAAGCCGCAGTTCGAAGCCTGTGACAAACTGTCGACCAGCTTGAAAATCTGGACTTGCCGTGAGCATGTGTGGGACAAAAAGTTTCGCGGCAAAAAGGTTGACGGCAAGGCCTATCCAAACAACCGGTTCAGCGCGGTATTCTTCCAACCCTTCTATGCAGGACAGACATTTGGCATAGGACAGCTCAATCCACTGACAGCCCTGATGATGACAGATCACGTCAGCTCGGTTACTGGCGCCAAGAAGATCGATGTCACCGATGGCAAGGAAGTCTACGGGACGATCATGGATCCGAAGAAAACTTTGCCCTATATTGCCGCAACACTGGCAAGCTCCATTGAGGCTTACAGGGACTATGCCGGATTTGATATTTCGGATAATCCAGGCATTACCGCCACGCTTTACAATACCGGCAGTCCGATTGCGCGGGCTCAGGCGCTGTTGAGGAAAAACAAGCGTCGCATGAGAGCCGGCAAATCCCTGATCAAACCGCAAGAGAACTATTATGGCTGGCTGATCAATGACCGCGAAGATGAGCTGCGGTCACTTTTCTAGAGCGTTTCAGTCTTCAACTGAAACGCTGGCGCGGATTTGGGCATTGAAAATATTGGACAAATCCGGGTACCGCGATTCGATCAAAGGCTAACAGGGTTTGACGTTGAGCTAAATTACTCCCTCGGCAGATATTTTGGCACCTGAGCGCTGTTGCGAATTGCAGCATCCAGCCGCATACGCAAATCCTCGATATTTTCATCTGACAAGACTTCGATGCCCGAGGCCAGCAGATTTGCCAGCTCAGTTGCCCGGGGCGAGAGTTCTGTTGTGTCGATGGTCACCCGCGGCGCAGAGCGCAGGGCCAAGCCTTGCAGCTCATCCGCGTCATCCCAGATAATGTTCAAACTGGCGATAATTTGCTGGACCAGAATC
>JAHEJF010000303.1 GCA_024639025.1 Ahrensia sp.
GCATGTTTGAAGCTTACATATTACCGGGTTTGATAATATTGCTGCAGAGCGTTGTCGCTTTGGTGGCATTGCTGGTCTTCACTGCGTTCATTCTCTATGCCGACCGGAAAATCTGGGCCGCTGTCATGTCGCGCAAGGGGCCAAACGTGGTTGGTCCGTTCGGGTTGCTGCAATCTTTCGCTGACTTGCTGAAATTCGTAGTCAAGGAACCGATCATTCCATCGGGCGCCAACAAAGGAATTTTCTTGCTTGCGCCTTTGGTCTCGGCGGCATTGGCCTTGGCGGCCTGGGCCGTTATCCCGATCGATGAAGGCTGGGCTGTTGCACCGGCCATCAATGTCGGCATTCTGTTTGTCTTTGCTGTTTCCTCGTTGGAGGTTTACGGCGTGATCATGGGCGGTTGGGCTTCCAATTCCAAATATCCGTTCTTGGGTGCGCTGCGTTCGGCGGCCCAAATGGTGTCATATGAAGTATCCATCGGTTTTGTGATCGTCACAGTATTGCTCTGTGTTGGTTCATTGAACATGACCGACATTGTCCTCAGCCAGCAAGACGGACTGGGCACGCATCTTGGTCTGACCAATTCATTCCTGGACTGGCATTGGCTCGGACTGTTCCCGATGTTTGTGATCTTCTTCATCTCGGCGCTGGCAGAGACCAACCGCCCGCCATTTGATTTGGTGGAAGCGGAATCCGAGTTGGTTGCCGGTCATATGATCGAGTACTCATCAACACCCTATCTGCTGTTCATGCTGGGCGAGTACATTGCCATCTTGTTGATGTGCGCACTGACGGTGATCCTGTTCATGGGTGGATGGTTGCCACCGATCGACATCGCCCCGTTCACCTGGGTACCGGGTGTCATCTGGTTCATCTTCAAATTGTGCATGGTGTTCTTCATGTTCGCCATCGTCAAAACAATCGTACCGCGCTACCGCTACGATCAGTTGATGCGTCTCGGCTGGAAGGTTTTCTTGCCGATTTCGCTGTTCATGGTCATCGCGACAGCTGCATTTCTGAAAATCACCGGTTTGGCATAGAGGGGAAGAGCGATGAGCAACATAGCGCAAGCAGCAAAATCACTTCTACTGCTGGAATTTGTAGGCGCTTTCGGCCTGGCGATGAAGCGGTTTTTCTCGCCCAAGGCGACAATCAACTATCCGCATGAAAAGGGTCGTTTGAGCCCACGTTTTCGCGGTGAACATGCGTTGCGTCGCTATCCCAATGGTGAGGAACGCTGTATCGCGTGCAAACTGTGCGAGGCGATCTGTCCAGCGCAAGCCATCACGATCGAAGCGGGCCCACGTCGCAACGATGGAACACGCAGAACGGTTCGTTACGATATCGACATGGTGAAATGCATCTATTGCGGTTTCTGTCAGGAAGCCTGCCCGGTTGATGCGATCGTCGAAGGACCAAATTTTGAGTTCGCCACGGAAACCCGTGAAGAGCTCTACTATGACAAAGACAAGCTGTTGGCCAATGGCGACCGGTGGGAGCGCGAGATTGCGCGCAACATCGCGCTCGACTCGCCATACAGGTAGTGAACTGAAACATGGTACAGGCACATGTCTGGCCAAAACGCCCTAACCGAAACATCGGCTGGGCAATAGAGGGAACTCGGGGGAACCGATGCTGTTGACGGGACTGGGCGCGGCCTTTTTCTACCTGTTTGCATTCGTTGCCATCGCCGCTGCGGTGATGGTGATCTCTGCACGCAATCCAGTGCACTCGGTGCTCTATCTGATCCTGACTTTCTTTAATGCTGCGGCGCTGTTTGTCCTTACCGGTGCAGAGTTTCTCGGCATGATCCTTCTGGTGGTCTATATTGGCGCCGTGGCGGTTCTGTTCCTGTTTGTGGTGATGATGCTCGACGTCGATTTCGCTTCGCTGAAACGAGGCGCGCTAGATTATGCACCCATTGGTGCAATGGTCGGTATCGTGCTTGTGGCAGAACTTCTGATTGTACTCGGAGGCCGGTTTGTTGGCGTGGGCCAACCTGGACAAACCGCCTTGCCGACACCTGATCCAGCGACACGGCACAACACCGCGGCGCTCGGCGACGTGCTTTACACCGACTATATCTTCTTCTTCCAGATTGCCGGTCTGGTTCTATTGGTTGCCATGATCGGCGCGATTGTCCTGACATTGCGGCCAACCCGGCCGGGCGTTAAGCGCCAGAACATGGCCGGACAGGTCGCCCGCAAGGTAGAAGATTCCATCGAAGTGGTGGATGTCGAAACAGGCAAAGGACTTTGATTTGATGGAAATTACGATTTCACATTATCTGACTGTTTCGGCAATCTTGTTCGTGATTGGTGTCTTCGGCATCTTTCTGAACAAGAAAAACGTCATCGTCATCCTGATGTCGGTTGAACTCATTCTTTTGGCAGTAAACCTCAATTTCGTGGCCTTTTCTGCCCATCTGCAAGATCTGGTCGGCCAGATTTTTGCTCTCTTCGTATTGACGGTTGCGGCTGCTGAAGCGGCAATCGGCCTCGCCATTCTCGTTGTCTTCTACAGGAACCGTGGTTCCATTGCCGTTGAAGACGTCAACATGATGAAGGGCTGATAGATCATGTATCACGCCATCGTCTTCCTTCCGTTACTCGGTGCGCTGATTGCCGGCTTTGGCGGCAAATCCATTGGTGCGAAGGCTTCGGAATATGTAACCTGTGCCTTTATGCTGATCGCAGCCCTGTTGTCTTGGGTTTCTCTCTTTGCCGTGGGTATCGGCGGCGGTGAGGCAACCACCGTTGATGTACTGCGCTGGATGCAGGTCGGGTCGCTGGACGTCAATTGGGCATTCAGGATCGACACGCTCACCGCTGTCATGCTTGTCGTGGTGAATACGGTATCGGCGCTGGTTCATGTTTATTCGATCGGCTACATGCATCATGATCCGCATCGTCCGCGGTTCTTTGCCTATCTGTCACTGTTCACCTTTGCAATGTTGATGCTGGTGACCTCGGACAATCTGGTTCAGATGTTCTTTGGTTGGGAAGGCGTTGGCCTGGCGTCCTACTTGCTGATCGGATTCTGGTTCAAGAAACCATCGGCAAACAGCGCTGCCATGAAAGCATTTATTGTCAACCGCGTTGGCGACTTTGGCTTTGCACTGGGAATCTTTGGCGTGTTTGTGCTGTTTGGCTCGGTCAATTTGGACACGATTTTTGCCAACGCTCAATCCTTCATCCCGGTTGAAGGTGCTGAATCAGACAGTGAAGTGGTGCTGAACTTTCTGGGCTATGCACTAGACAAGAGCCAAGCGCTGACCATTGTCTGCCTGCTTCTCTTTATGGGCGCCATGGGTAAATCCGCGCAATTCCTGCTGCACACCTGGCTTCCTGATGCGATGGAAGGCCCGACACCGGTTTCCGCACTGATCCATGCAGCCACAATGGTAACCGCCGGTGTGTTCATGCTGGCGCGGATGTCGCCACTATTCGAGCTATCGCAGGCGGCACTGACGGTGGTTGTGGTGATCGGTGCAACAACAGCATTCTTTGCGGCAACGGTCGGGCTGGTGCAAAACGACATCAAGCGCGTCATTGCCTACTCAACCTGTTCGCAGTTGGGGTACATGTTTGTGGCATTGGGGATAGGTGCTTACGGAGCGGCCATTTTCCATTTGTTCACGCACGCATTCTTCAAGGCGCTGCTGTTCCTCGGCGCCGGCTCGGTCATCCATGCCGTATCAGATGAACAGGACATGCGACGCATGGGCGGTTTGCGCAAGCTCATCCCTACGACCTATTGGATGATGGTGATTGGCACTGTCGCGCTGACGGGTGTCG
>JAHEJF010000304.1 GCA_024639025.1 Ahrensia sp.
ACACGCGAAATATCACGATTGATTGCAAAGCGGCAGGGGTCAATGAACTCCATACCCTGATCGAGCAGTGGATTCATGAAACTGCCAAAGACCTGCATTGCGCCGGACTCGCGATTATCAGGCGTGACACGCTTGATCCGAATCGTCGACGCCAATTCACCGCGATAGTACACACCAAAAACAGCAGCGAGTGGATCAAAGTCCATATCCTCAATGACGCTAGCGTCAAATTTTCGCTCATAGATATCGAAGGCATCAAGGGCACGCTGGCGAAGTACGCCAACAGCTTCAAAATCCTCGGGGGCGACAATGCGACGATATTCAACTTCGTCCATTACATCGAAAAGGTCACGCGCGAAGGGCGACTCAACTGGTTGCACACCAGCTTCTTCTAACAATGTCACCACTTGCCATTCACCCCATGGATCTCCCGTTTTTTCTGTATGAGAATGGGACAAATTGTAAATAAGCGAATAAGTTTAAGAATCAATTAACCTTAATAATTCCATTTATTCGAGAATTGCCGCGCGAAAAAAGCTAGCATAGGTTGCGTTTTATTGAGTAAAAAACGCTATAGCTGTTGATTCTGACGCAGCGTAAGAAACAATAGTTAAAATTTTAACTTACTGAGCCCGCCTCTTTTGGCGACTTGATCGGCAATTTGCCAAGACGCGACAAAGTTTCAATCCCGCTGGCCGGCAGGCCAGGGCCAAATACAAAGCCCTGAACGCGATCAACATGCGCTTCATTGACAACAAGTTTGAGCTGGCTTTCGGTTTCCACACCCTCCACGGTCACATCCAGCTCAAGCGTGCGGCACAGATCAGTCACACCGCGCAGAAGTGCAATCGGTGTTTCACCTGTATCGATGCCCACCACAAATGAACGGTCGATCTTGACCTTGTTGAGCGGCAAGCGATGCAAGTAGCTCAATGAAGAATGGCCGGTGCCAAAATCATCAAGCGCGATGTTCACGCCCCGTGCATTGATCGCTCGCAGTTTCTCAATCATTTCCTTTTCGTTCGAAATGACTGCGGTCTCGGTAATTTCCACTTCGAGTCGATGCGGCTCAAGGCCTGACTGCGCAAGCGCGCTTTCAATGGTTGCCAGTATGTCGCCCGTTCTGAAGTCAACCGGAGACAAATTTACTGAAACCGAGACATGGCCCGGCCAATTGGCGCAAGTTCGCGTCGCCTCATGCAAAACCTGCTCACTGATCTTTGGCACGATACCCATCTCTTCAGCCAGGGGTATATATTCAGCAGGGGAGACAATGCCGAATTCCGTGTCATACCAACGTGAAAGCGCTTCACAGGAAATCAAACGACCGGTTTTTGCGTCCACCAGTGGTTGATAAATGATCGACAGCTCCCCCGCCTCCACAGCCTTGCCGAGCTGTTTCTTGATTTTCTGGCGGCGTTGATATTCGACATCCATGGAATCTTCGAATTGTATGGCAACACCCTTGCCGCTCTTCTTGGCCGCGTAGAGCGCTAGATCGGCACGCACGATGACTTCGTCTCGAACAAAATCCCTGGTTGGCTGGAAGCAGTGGCCAATGCTGCACGATACGTAAACTTGTTCGGCACCCAGATCGTGGATCCCGCCCAATCGCCTGATCAAATAGGAAACAACTGTTGAGGCAGCATCCTGGTTTGGAAGGCCATGAACAAAAAGCAGGAACTCGTCGCCGCCAAGGCGGGAGACGATGTGCGAAGTGCCGGCTCCGAGATTCAGTCTTTCGGCAACACTTTTCAGCAGCGCATCGCCTTGCGCGTGTCCAATTGCATCATTGACGTATTTGAAGTCGTCGATGTCGACGACAATCAATGTACAATGATCGTCAGCCGGCGCTGCCTGGACAATTTCGTCAATAAGGTTTTCAAAGTGCTGTCTATTTGGCAAATTTGTAAGACTGTCAAACTTGGCCATCCGTTCAATCTTTTGGGATGCCAGAAAACGCTGCGTGACATCCTCGATCGTCACGACCAAGCCACCGGTATCACGCGCACTGGCTGTACACTCGAAGTAACGCCCATCCTCAAGCAGGATCTGCTGCCGGTCGGCAGCGCGGCCAATCAGCTTGTCCAGGGCACTGGCAAGCGCCGCCGCATCCTTTTTGGGCATCACGTTAAATCGACGCGCATAGCGGATCATGAGATCAAAGGATCGACCAGAAAGATTTAACCGCTTGGGCAGACCAAACAGTTCCAATGCCATGTCATTGATCACGGATATGCGCTGCGAGGTGTCAAACATGATCAGACCATGCGACATATTACTGAGCGCGACATCAAACCGTTTGCCCAGAGCCACTTTTTCAGCATTGCCGTGCACGGCACTCATGACTGTGCCACGAACATTTTTCACCATGTTCAAAACAAGAAGCACATAGGGGATACACATCATGCCCAACAGGAAGTGTGGAATATCCCCATGCGTAAAATAACCGGTGATGACGGGCGCAAATAGGCCAAACAACATGTAGCCGACCAGCTTCAATGACCCGTACAGTCTGCCCACAATCGTCGGCAGAGGCGTGAACATCAAGCAAAGCACTGCGCTCAGAGCCAATTCTGTATCGGAAACCTGCAGACCGAAATAGCAAAAGACGCCAACATTGGCGGCCGACAAAGCACTGGGAAGAATATATTGGTTTTCCCAATTCTCTGCACTTTTCACGCGCTCCGCGATATCCTGTGTATCAAGATTCGCAGTGGCCAGTTCGTGGCGATGGCCGATGTAAATACGCCAAGATGATGAGATGAATACGCCAGCGATAAACAGCAAAATAGGCATGAATCTCGTGTCATACAGCACGATCATCATGATCAACACCTGCAGCACCGCGCCTACGATCAGGCTTCTGGAATCCGCAAATAATGTGCGAACAAATTCCAGATAGGCTTCTTGGTCCGCTCTATCGATTGTGTCGGTTATCTTCATCTAACTCAACCATCCCACAGGAGAATTACCATTAGATGGATTAAAATTGAGTATATGCAGGAGACGCTATGAAGTGCTAATCAATGTAAATGAGTATAAATATGTAAAATTTTCGAATAGTTCGATGTGGAGCAAAATTTTTATATATACACTCAAATTTTTTAATAAGAATGTGATCAATCAGCGATAACAAAGTGTTAAAGAGGCAAAATTCTGGATCAATTCCAATGTTATTTCGTTAGAATGACTTGGAAAGGGGAAGAATAGACATATTTGCACTAAGCAGATTCATTGCCTGTGCATAAATTGCCAGAATAGTCAGTTGATCAGAGAAAAACCGCCATCAACTGTTATTGTGGTTCCGGTCATATAGCGCGACGCATCGCTCGCAAGCAGCAAACAGGCGCCATCCAGTTCGTTGTGTTCCCCCAACCGCGACATGGGTATGCGCGCCTTGAGCACCTGATCTATGCCTTGCTCAACATAGCGATTGGTCATTTTGCTCGGGAACCATCCGGGCGCGAGATTATTGACACGTACGCCATGACGTGCCCACTCGGCGGCCATACCACGCGTGAGCTGGGTCAAGGCAGCCTTTGCAGCGGCATAACTCGACAGACCGGCAATCGTTGAATCAGCCAATACCGATGTGACATTGATAATCGAACCACCCTTCCCGCTCGTCCGCATCTGTTGCGCCGCCATGCTGGCGATCCGTCCCGCAGAAACAACGTTAATATCCAGGATTTCACGCATGCGCTTACTATCGAACTTCATCGATTTCTCGACAAAGGTAATGCCGGCATTGTTGATAACCACATCAAATGAGCCGGACCGTTTCTCAGC
>JAHEJF010000305.1 GCA_024639025.1 Ahrensia sp.
CCTACCACCCCTGCGGCACCTGCAAGATGGGTCGCGCCGATGATCCCATGGCCGTCGTGGACAAGGATACCAGCGTCATTGGTGTTGAGCGTCTGCGCGTCGCCGACAGCTCGATATTCCCCCAGGTCACCAATGGCAATCTCAACGGCCCCTCCACAATGACTGGTGAGAAAGCGGCCGATCATATTCTGGGCAGGGATCTACTTCCTGCTTCCAATGACGCGCCCTGGATCAATCCTCGCTGGGAAACCGCCCAGCGCTAAAGCGTTTCAGTCTTCAACTGAAACGCTGGCGCAGATTTGGGAATTGAAAATATTGGATAAATCCGGGTTCTGCGATTCCATCAAAAGCTGACAGAGTCTAGCCCTTTTAGTGCTCAACCAAATATATCGAAAGCTCAATTGTATCAGGCACGAACGGCTGGTTCATTCGCTCAATGGTGGGACATTGGGGCTGATCACCATCCAAGACTGATCTGCTTAAACCATTCTGTAAATTGAGTTGCAATCAAGGGAATCTGTTGCACCGGCTCAAACCGTCGGCGCCTTGGCAAAAGGCAGATGTCCAGTCTTCATCCAGACTTTTGCCCCATCTTCTCCAGCTTTCGCTTTCAATACCGCACCTTCGGGCAGGCGTAACCAGGACAGTGGTGCAAGCCGGTCGCCGCTCTCGGTGAAGCCGCCCTCAAGAACCAGAAACTCGCCGCCCACAGGCAGATCAATTTCGACCTCAGCATGTGGCGCCCATTTTTCCATGCGCACATTCTCTCTTGCATCTTCAAACAACTGCAGTGCGGCACGGCCGGCATCACCTTCATTTCGAAGCAGAGCCTCATTGTTCATATCGATAACAATCTGCTCCCGATCGGCCATATCGAACTGCCACAGCTTGACAAAGATCGTGCACCCCTCCTTGGAACCCGGCGTGTGGGAAGAGGTCGGCGGATTGCGCACATAGGAGCCGGCCGGGAAATCGCCATGTTCATCCTGAAACACGCCCTCAAGTACGATAAACTCTTCGCCACCAGTATGGGTATGTGCAGAAAATTGGCTGTTGGGCGCATAGCGCACGATGGTAGTCGCCCGCGCTACCTCATCGCCAATTCGGTCCAGCATCCTGCGATCCACGCCCGGCATGGGGGAGGCCAGCCACGCGATTTCCGGCGCATGCACCAACTCTCGTTTGGAAAAATCGGCCCTCAAATTCATAGATCAGTTTCCTTCAGCACCAAGTGTCGAAATCGTAGACTACATGATCTGAAATGACACCACCCGATTCTGGCAATCAAAAAGGCGGCCCGCAGGCCGCCTCAATCTGAGCGCTAGTTGCGTTCAATCGATTCTTTGCAGCAATGCATCAAGCGATGACTTGGCATCGCCATAGAACATTCGCGTATTCTCTTTGAAGAACAGCGGATTTTCGATACCCGAATAGCCTGTGCCCTGCCCGCGCTTGGAAACAAACACCTGCTTGGCTTTCCAGCACTCCAGAACCGGCATACCAGCAATCGGAGAGTTTGGATCGTCTTGCGCGGCCGGATTGACGATGTCATTCGAGCCGATCACGATCGCAACATCTGTGTCCGGGAAATCTTCATTTATCTCATCCATCTCCAGAACGATGTCATAGGGCACTTTCGCTTCGGCCAGCAGAACGTTCATGTGGCCCGGCAGTCGGCCGGCAACCGGGTGGATCGCAAACCGCACCTCTTTACCCTTCGCCCGCAAACGTTTGGTCAGTTCGGAAACGGACTGCTGTGCTTGCGCCACGGCCATGCCGTAACCTGGAATAATGATAACGCTATCCGCTTCTTCCAAAGCCGCGGCGACACCATCAGCCTCGATGGCGACCTGCTCCCCTTCAACTTCCATCTGCGGGCCGGACGTACCACCAAACCCGCCCAGAATGACCGAGACAAATTTCCGGTTCATCGCACGACACATGATGTAGGACAGGATCGCACCTGATGAGCCAACGAGTGCACCAACCACGATCAGCAAATCATTGCCAAGTGTGAAGCCAATCGCCGCTGCAGCCCAACCGGAGTAGGAGTTGAGCATCGACACGACCACCGGCATATCAGCGCCGCCAATGCCCAGGATCAGGTGCCAGCCAATAAAGCCGGCGATAATGGTCACAAGCACCATGGTCCAGATGCCTGCACCATTGAAGTACATGATACCCAAAATCAGCGACACGATCAGTGCCGTAAGATTGAGCATGTGTCCGCCTGGCAGTTGTGTCGGCTTGCCGTCAACTTTGCCAGCCAGCTTGCCAAATGCAATGACAGAGCCGGTAAACGTCACCGCACCAATGAAGATGCCCAGAAACACTTCCACCTTCAAAATGGCAATTTCGACCGCATCCTTCCCAGCCAGCTTCTTGCCGAACCCGGTGAGCGTATCCTGGTTGCCACCTGCCGCAACGAGTTCCTGTACCGTTGCCAGTTCGATATCAGCGTTCAAGCCGATGAACACCGCAGCGAGACCCACGAAAGAGTGCAATGCCGCGACCAACTGAGGCATTTCGGTCATCTGGACCCGGCCCGCCACATAGTACCCGGCAAAGCCGCCCGCGATGACCGCAATCATGATGAGCCAGATATTATAAACGCCGGGGCCGAACACGGTCGCCACGACGGCAATCGCCATACCGACGATGCCGTACCAGACGGCACGCTTGGCGCTCTCCTGATCGGACAGACCGCCGAGCGAAAGAATGAAAAGAACAGAAGCGGCAATGTAAGCTGCCGAAGATAGACCGATGGAAAACATGTGCCTGCCCCCTTACGATTTCTGGAACATGGCAAGCATCCGGCGCGTAACCAGAAAACCACCAACGATGTTGATCGACGCAATCAGCACCGAGATGAAACTGAGAATTATGACCAGCCAACTACCCGAGCCGATCTGCAGCAAGGCACCAATAATGATGATGCCTGAAATTGCATTGGTTACCGCCATCAACGGCGTGTGCAAGGCGTGTGAAACATTCCAGATCACTTGGAAACCGACAAAGCACGCCAGCGCAAAAACGATGAAATGCTGCATGAAGCTTGCTGGCGCGTAGGCACCGATCAACAACATGACCGCACCACCAATAGCCAGCAGTGAAACTTGCTGCTTGGTCGCTTGCTTGAACTCGGCCAATTCCTTGGCCTTTTTTTCCTCGGGCGTGAGCTCCTTGGCGGCTTCCTTCTTGGGTGCTACGGCAATCGCCGCGATTTTGGGCGGTGGTGGCGGGAAGGTGATCTTGCTTTTGTGCGTAACCGTCGCTCCACGGATCACATCATCTTCCATGTCGTGCTTGATCTTGCCGTCCTTCTCAGGCGTCAGATCAGTCATCATATGGCGGATGTTGTTGGAGTAGAGCGTCGAAGATTGCGCAGCCATCTGACTTGGAAAGTCCGTATAGCCAATAATGGTAACACCGTTCTTGGTGACGATCTTTTCGTCCTTGACTGTCAGCTTGCAGTTACCGCCACGTTCGGCGGCCAAGTCGACAATCACCGAACCGGGTTTCATCGCAGCGACCATGTCCTCGGTCCACAGCTCTGGCGCTTCACGGTTGGGAATCAGGGCCGTACAGATGACGATGTCGATCTCAGGTGCCAATTCGCGGAATTTTTCCAGCTGCTTTTCACGAAACTCGGGCGACGAAGGCGCCGCGTATCCACCTGTCGCAGCACTGTCCTGTGACGATTCTTCAAACTCCAGGAACACGAACTCGGCGCCCATGGATTCGATCTGTTCTGCAACTTCCGGCCGCACATCAAACGCATATGTAAT
>JAHEJF010000306.1 GCA_024639025.1 Ahrensia sp.
CTTTCTCAGGTCACCAGCCTCAAACAGACAGATGGTGTTTTCAGGCGGCTGGTCGAGCAATCGCTCCAACTGCTTGGCGAGCGATACATTGTTGGCAACGCCGCGCAGCCAAACCAGACGCGCACTGCCAAACATGGATACTGTATAGGCCTCGTTCATCAGGCGATCAGGATCGTTGCCAAGGCTGTCCGCATCAATCTTGATTGCAGAGAAGGGATCGGACAGGTCAATACCGGTTGCAGCAGCCAGCTTCATGCTGCGCTCTGACACCAAGCCCCGGTCCGGTCCGTAGACAAGATGAACCGCCTTGTTGAAATCTGGCGCTTTTAGGTAGCGCTGAATTTCACCGGCCTTGAGCTGCGTCATTTTTCACCTAGCGGTTTTTCAGATAAGCCAAAACCTGGTTGCGAAGCTGTTCTGCCAGTTCCGCTGCTGCTCGATTTTCGGCATCGATGACCGCTCTGGAGTTGGCAAATAACTGGGTGCTCTGATCATAGGAAGCAAGTGCCCGGCCGTTGAACTTAATGTTGGTCATAGTCGGATCATTGGAGTTAAGTACGAGCGAACCGAACAATACGACGCTTACAGCTTTCGTGTCGGAATCATTGGTATCGGATTGAACATTGAGCAAGCCGCGTTGTTGCTTTTTGACGCTCAAAGTTGCTGTATATTCGGGGACAGCAGGTTCCGGTGCCCCTCCGTTCAGCAAGAAGATCAAGCGGTTTCTAACCTGCTGCGCAACGCGCGAGCTTACCGCATCGATCGATACGCCCACATTGTCCGTGCCTGAAGTTCTGTCTTGTGAAAGAAGCGGCTGGACCGTACAGCCCGATGCAATCAGCAATAGCGTGCCGGCCATACCCAGCAGATTCCGACGAGCTATCATTTGTTCTCTCCAGGCCATCAAGTCAGACCACTATGTTCACAATTCGATTCGGTACCACAATGATTTTTTTCGGCGCATTTCCTTGTAAATGGTTCTGCACAAAATCCAAAGACAATACCAGTTCCTCGACCGCTTTGCCTTCGGCTTGTTTTGAAACAACAACCTCGCCGCGGCGCTTTCCGTTGATCTGGACGGGTAAGGTCACTTCGTCGTCTGCCACAAGCTGAGGATCGAACACCGGCCACGGCAGGGCGCTGATCATGGTTGTATTGCCCAATTGTGCCCAGATCTCTTCTGCCAAATGCGGCATGATTGGTGCGATCATGGCCAGTAGTTTGTCAACCGCGTCTCTGGTTGCTTGCGCTGTTTGAACATCTGCCTTGCCCTCGGCAATCTGGTTTAGCGGTGCTGCGATTTGATTGATCAGATCGTATAAGCGGGCAACCGCCTTGTTGAATGCCAGCTTCTCAAGATCGCTTCCAACGGCTTGCAAAGTTTTGTGCGCAGCCTTTGAGATGGCGAGCGCATCGCCTTCCTTAGCCGGATTCGGCTCAGCTTGTTTCAAGCCCTCTGATGCGCCCAAGATCAAGCGCCAGATGCGTTGCACGAATCGGTGGGCTCCTTCAACTCCGGCTTCCGTCCAGATCACGTCGCGCTCTGGCGGGGAATCTGAAAGCATGAACCAGCGGGCGGTATCAGCACCATAGGATGCGATGATGTCATCGGGGTCCACGACATTTTTCTTTGACTTGGACATTTTCTCGATTGAGCCAATCTCGACCGGTTTGCCGGATTCAAGGTGTATGGCAATGCGATTGCCATCATTGTCCTCAACCCGGACCTCGGCGGGCGTAATCCAACCTGAATCGTCTCGATAGGTTTCGTGGACAACCATGCCTTGCGTGAACAGACCCTTGAATGGTTCATCGACATCCAGATGTCCTGTACGCTTCATTGCCCGGCTAAAAAAGCGGGAGTAGAGCAGGTGCAAAATCGCGTGTTCAATGCCGCCAATATATTGATCAACCGGCAACCATTTGTTGGCAATTGCCGGGATGGTCGGGTCTTCAGCGTGCGGCGTTGCAAAGCGCGCGAAATACCATGATGAATCAACAAATGTATCCATCGTGTCGGTTTCACGTTTGGCATCCTTGCCGCAGCCGGGGCATTTGACCTGAAGAAACGCCTGATGCCGATCAAGCGGATTTCCCGGCAGATCAAAGGATATGTCCTCGGGAAGTTCAATCGGCAAATCAGATTTAGGTACCGGGACGGCACCGCAATCATCACAGTGAATAACCGGAATTGGGCATCCCCAATATCGCTGGCGCGATATACCCCAGTCGCGCAAGCGGAATTGCTCCTTGGCCTTGCCGGTTCCGTTTTGTTCGAACCAGGCTATTGTTTGGTTTATTGCCTCTTCTCCCGTGGCGGTCGTCACGCCGGCAAAGTGATTGACATAATCAACAACATCAGACTTCGCGGGGACCAAAGCCTCCGATGCAACATCGGCTCCGTCCGAGGCCAGATAGAATGCATTGCGGACCGGCAGATCATATTTGCGCGCAAAGTCCAAATCGCGTTGATCATGTGCCGGACAACCAAAAACGGCGCCTGTTCCATAATTCATCAGCACGAAGTTGCCGACCCAAACCGGCAAGCTACGGCCCTCGGCGGGATGTTGCACGCGGATACCCGTGTTGAAACCGAGCTTCTCGGCTTTCTCCAGCGCCTCTTCCGATGTGCCCAAGCGTCTGCAATCTGCATTGAAAGATGCAAGTTCGGCATTGTCACCCTCTAGCGCAATTGACAGTGGATGATCGGGGGAAATCGCAATGAAGCTTGCGCCATGCATCGTGTCAGGACGCGTTGAATAGCAGATGATTTCATCATGCCCCTCAACCGGATCGGTCAATTTGAACTGCACGTCGATGCCGCGTGACTTGCCGATCCAGTTGCGTTGCATGGTGCGTACCTTGTCCGGCCATTGGTCCAGATCGTCGAGCGCATCGAGCAGTTCCTGGCTGTAGTCCGTGATCTTGAACACCCATTGTGCCAGTTCGCGCTGCTCGACCAAAGCACCTGAACGCCAGCCACGGCCGTCGATCACCTGTTCATTGGCCAGCACCGTATTGTCGACCGGATCCCAATTGACCTTCGATGTTTTTCGGCCAATCAGCCCCGCCTCAAGGAAATCCAAAAACAGCATTTGCTGGCGGTGATAATAATCCACATCGCAGGTGGCGAACTCTCGCGACCAATCAAGCGACAGGCCCATGGTTTTGAGCTGTCCACGCATGGCAGCGATGTTTTCATAGGTCCAGTGTTTCGGATGAACCTTGTTCTGCATGGCCGCGTTTTCCGCCGGCATGCCGAAAGCATCCCATCCCATCGGGTGCAGGACATTGTAGCCCATGGCGCGTTTGAAGCGAGCCACCACATCGCCCATGGCATAGTTGCGTACATGGCCCATATGGATGCGTCCGGACGGATAGGGAAACATCTCCAGCACATAATATGTTTCACCGGGCGCATTATCGTCGGTCTCAAACAGTTTTGCTTCATCCCAGGCCTTTTGCCATTTTTGCTCTGAAGCACGGGGATTGTAGCGTTCGATAGCCATTGTCAGTCTCTTCGATACGAATCTGTTGTCACAGATCGCTTGGTAAAGCGTTGAAAATCTTTTGCTCTCATGCCGACAAATCGGATATGCGTCAACAGGTGGTAAGCTTTCTTGATGGAATAGGACAGACCCGTGACAGACGAGCAGATGGTTCCCAGCTATTCAAATGTGCGCGAGCGGATGGAGGCGGCTGCTAAACTTGCGGGTCGAAACGCTTCAGAGATTGAACTGGTTGCCGTTTCAAAAA
>JAHEJF010000307.1 GCA_024639025.1 Ahrensia sp.
CAACGCCTTGGTCGATCAGTGACTTGGCGGCATCGGCTTCCTTGCCGGGGTCGAACCATGTGCTGACCCAAACAACTTTCAGCTTGAAATCGGGATTGACTGATTGCGCACCGAGAATGAATGAATTGATGCCGCGCACAACTTCAGGGATCGGGAATGAGGCGATATAGCCAGCGGTCCCGGTTTCGGAAATCTTCGCTGCGATTTGGCCCTGTACGTAGCGTCCCTGGTAAAACTTCGAAGAATAGGTCGAAACATTGGGTGTTTCACGCTTATAGCCTGTCGCGTGTTCGAATTTCACATCCGGAAACTTGGCGGCGACCTTGTTGGTTGGATCCATATAACCGAATGAAGTGGTGAAAATGATGTTGCAGCCTGAACGCGCAAAACGCTCGATTGCACGCTCTGCATCCGCTCCTTCCGGCACGCTTTCCAGATAGGCCGTTTCCACCTTGTCACCATAGGTTTCTTCGACGGCCAGCAGGCCCTGGTGGTGCTGGTAGGACCAGCCAAAATCGCCGATCGGGCCAACATAGATAAAGCACGCTTTTGCATCAGCTGCATTTGCGTTGCCCGCGAGCATTGTGGCTGCCGCAGCAGCGAGAAGTGTTTTTGTCAATTTTTTCATCAAGGAATCCCTGTACTCAAAGTAATTTCAGTTTCAATTTATCCTGATCGGTGGTGGCGTTTTGCCATAACCCGGTTTCTTCCTACCTGTCAGGTACAAATGGCTTTCCCAGCGATGCTGGTGTGTTTTTCATCGTCATCCGCTTATTCGTGGAAATCAAGACCAGAACGACGATTGTTGCAATATACGGAAGTGAAGAGAGCAATTGCGAAGGAATTGCGATGCCTTGCGCCTGAACATGAAACTGGGCGATTGTCACTGCGCCAAACAGATAGGCGCCAGCGACAATGCGCAAGGGGCGCCAAGAGGCAAACACGACCAGCGCAAGGGCGATCCATCCCCTGCCCGCCGTCATGTTCTCAGTCCATTGCGGCGTGTAGACCAGCGACAAATGCGCGCCTGCAAGACCGGCGCAGGCGCCACCGAACATCACAGCCAGATAGCGAACCTTCAACACGTTTATGCCCAATGCGTGGGCTGAACCGTGATTGTCACCCACTGAACGCAAGGTCAGTCCTGCCCGTGTTCGGAACACAAAATACCAGATCGCGATTGTCAGAACGATCGACAGATAGAATATGGCGTCCTGCTCAAAAAGCAGACGACCGATCACCGGAATGTCGGACAGCAATGGAATGCTGATGGCTTGCAGCTTTATGCCGGGCAATCCGATGAAATTCTCGCCAATCATCCCGGATGCGCCAAGTCCCAGCAAAGTTAGAGACAGGCCGGTTGCGACCTGGTTAGTTGCCAGTGACAGTGTGAGCACAGCGAACAGCAGGGAGAACAAAGCGCCGCAAATAATCGCTGCCACAACACCCAGATAGGCTGATCCGGTTATTTGGGCCGCACCAAAGCCGGTGACCGCCCCCATGACCATCATGCCTTCGACACCCAGATTGAGCACGCCGGAACGTTCCACAACCAATTCACCCAGCGCCGCAATCAGCAGCGGGGTCGCGGCGGTTGCAATGGTCAGCATGATGGCGATTGTCACGTCCATTTAAGCCTCCGCCTTTGCTGAGGCCGTCCGCCCGATTTTAAGCTTGTAGTGAATGAGTGTGTCGCAGGCGAGCACTGAAAAGAGCAGCAATCCCTGGAAAACCGACGACACCTTGTTGGAAACACCCAGTGAAATCTGCGCCGCTTCACCACCCAGATATGAAAGCGCCAGTATCAGCCCGGCTGCAATGATACCCAGCGGATTGAGGCGGCCCAAAAACGCTACAATAATCGCCGTAAAGCCGTATCCTGGAGAAATCACCGGACGCAATTGGCCAATAGCGCCAGATACCTCGCTGATGCCTGCCAAGCCAGCCAAGCCACCCGCGATCATAAACGATGTGAAGACCATCTTGTTTGCTGAGAATCCAGCAAACCGCCCTGCCCGCGGACTTAATCCCATCACACGGACTTCAAAGCCCTTGAGCGTCTTGTTGAGAACGAACCACATAATGATGGCGATGATGATTGCGAAAGCAAATCCCCAATGCGCGCGGCCCGATGAAAACAAGATTTCCGGCAACACCGCATCGGTGTGAAAGCTGCGTGTTTCCGGAAAGTTGAACCCTTCGGGATTTCTCCATGGTCCGCGTACAAGCCAGTCCAGGATCAATTGCGCGACATAAACCAGCATCAGGCTTGTGAGAATTTCGTTTGTGTTGAACTTGACCTTCAAAAACGCCGGTATCGTTGCATAGGCGGCGCCACCCAAAACGCCCATGATCAGCATCAAAGGCAATACCATGGGTCCAGTGACATCGGGGTAAAGCACTGGCAGGATGGATCCAAACAGTGCACCGAAGATAAACTGACCTTCTGCGCCGATGTTCCAATTGTTCGACAGGAAGCAAACGGACAAGCCAGTGGCGATCAGGATCAAGGGCGCTGCCTTGATCATCAATTCGTGAATGGACCAGACCTCGGTCAATGGCTCAATGAAATAGGAATAGAGCGCCAGGTGCGGCGCTTTGCCCAGCATCACGAACATGATGGCACCAAGTATGGCCGTGATTGCAAGTGCAATGAAGGGTGACAAAACGCTGAACAGCGTTGAGTGTTGTGGCCGTTTTTCCAGTTGCAGGCGGATCATGCTGCTGCTCCTGCATGGGCACCGCCCATAAGCAAACCAAGTGTCTCTCGCGTAACTTCGGAACCATCTTGCGGCGCTGACAATTTGCCTTCCGACATCACTGCAATACGGTCGGACACTTCAAGAAGTTCATCCAGATCCTGACTGATAATCACAACTGCAGAGCCCGTTTTCGCAAGATCGATCAAAGCCTGTCTGATCCGCGCCGCAGCGCCTGCATCGACACCCCAAGTGGGTTGATCAACGATGAACAAGGTCGGTTGCCGATCAAGTTCCCGTCCGAGAATGAGTTTTTGTAAATTTCCACCAGACAATGTGCCCGCATCCGGGTTTTCGCCAGATTTCCTGACATCCATGGCTTCCACAATCCGAGACAGCGTTGAACGCAACACGGCGGGCTTTGCAATTTTGAGCGCGCCACCTGCCAGATAGGTACTCGAATCGCTAGCATGGCGGCTGAGCAAAATATTGTCAGCTAGTGAAACTGTTGCGATCGCTGCGTGCCCGAAGCGCTCCTCGGGTGAAAATGATCCCCCTACTTTGCGCCGTTCATTGATGCCAAGATTGCCGACATTCTGCCCGCGAATTGCAATGCTGGAGGGATCAGATTGTGTGCGCTCGCCAGAAAGTGCTTCAAAAAGTTCAAACTGGCCGTTGCCGGCAACGCCCGCTATGCCAAATACTTCGCCACCTGTGACCTCAAAACTGATGTCTTTCAGTGCGGTGGAAAACGGTCCTGTTGGCGGCTGGGACAGGTTCTTGACCGTCAGTACAGGAGCTTCACCACCTGTTTTTGCGCCACCAGCCTGTTTTCGAACCGTGTGAATGTGCTCTCCAACCATCATGGCTGCAAGGCTCACCGGTGTTTCCTCGTCTGGTATGCAGTGGCCGACAACTTTGCCGTGCCGGAGTACAGTGGCGCGATCACACAGGCGTTTCACTTCATCAAGCTTGTGCGAGATATACAGGATCGATTTTCCCTCACGACGCAGCGTCTCGAGGGTCTCAAACAGGCGCTCGGCCTCCTGCGGA
>JAHEJF010000308.1 GCA_024639025.1 Ahrensia sp.
AATTGGCCTTGCAATGCGGTGGATCAGATGCCTGGTCAGGCATAACCGCCAATCCTGCACTTGGTCATGCTTGCGATTTGCTCGTTGCCCAAGGCGGCACGGGAGTGCTTGCAGAGACGCCGGAGATCTACGGCGCTGAACATCTGCTGACACGAAGGGCGGTCGATCAAGCGGTCGGCAACAAGCTGATCGGTTTGGTTGACTGGTGGCAGGACTATACGGCCCGCAACCGTGGTTCGATGGACAACAATCCCAGCCCGGGCAACAAGAAGGGCGGGCTGACCACCATACTTGAGAAGTCGCTTGGCGCCGCGGCAAAGGGTGGTACGACCCCGTTGATGGGTGTGTACAAATATGCTGAGCCGGTCAAATCCGCCGGGTTCGTATTCATGGATTCGCCGGGATATGACCCCGCTTCTGTCACCGGCCAAATCGCGAGTGGCTGCAACCTTGTTGCTTTCACAACCGGACGCGGTTCCGCATTTGGATCCAAGCCTGCTCCCTGTATCAAGATCGCGACCAATACGGAAATGTATGGCCGCATGGAGGAGGACATGGATGTCAATGCCGGCACCATGTTGACTGACGGCGTGACGCTTGAGGAAAAAGGGCGAGAGATTTACCAGTTGCTTCTGCGTGTTGCATCGGGCGAACAAAGCAAGTCCGAAGCACAAGGATTGGGTGATTTTGAATTTGTTCCGTGGCAGATCGGAGCAACAATGTGAGTCCGCACAAGTGCCGTATTGTTGTGGTTGGCGCCGGACTTGTGGGCGAGCGCCACGCCCGACTAGTTGCCGAAGATCCAAGCAGTGAACTGGTTGCGATCATTGACCCCCGGCAACAAATCGACGAATTGGCCCGGGCCACCAACACTATACGCTTCGATAGTCTACAGGATATTGCGGACGATGCATGTGACGGCGCCATCATTGCCACGCCAAACCATAATCATTTCAAATCGGCCATGCTCTGTCTTGATCGCCAATTGCCCTGTCTGGTTGAGAAACCGATCACCGATGATCTGGAAAGCGGCGAAAAGCTTGTCGATGCATTTGAACAAGCAGGCGTACCGCTGCTGGTCGGACATCACCGGCGCTATCATCCGGTGATCGAACAAACCAGGGCTCTGTTGGCAGGTGGTGAGATCGGTGTCCCGGTATGTGCTTCGATGATATGGGCGGTCAAGAAACCACATACCTATTTCAAAGCTGGCGCTTGGCGTCTGGGCGCTGATGGCGGTCCCATCATGATCAATTTTATTCATGAAGTTGATCTGATGCGCTGCTTGTTTGGAGAGATATCTGAAGTTGCCGCCATGGCATCCAGTCATCAGCGACAAACCGCCATTGAAGACACAGCAGCCGTTATACTGCGCTTTGAATCAGGTTTGGTGGCAACTGCGCTGCTCAGCGATGCCGCGCTGACACCATGGAGTTTCGAAGGTGCCATCAATGAAAATCCCAACATTGCCCACACAGAAATCTCCTCGTGGCGAATTGGATGCTCGGAAGGTGCGTTTGAGTTTCCCTTGTTGCGGATCTGGCAGAACGCAGGCGATGGTCAGGGCGATTGGTCCAAAAAGCTCAAATCACGCGCGGCCAGTTCTGAAACAGTAATCCCGCTCAAGGAACAATTGCAGCACTTTGTGAAGCTGATACAAGGTGATTCGCAGGAGCCGGTTGTCAGCGGAAGAGAAGGCTTGAATTCCCTTCGCGCCGTCAGGGCAATCATGCATTCTGTAAAAACCGGAGAACCGGTCGTATTAAGCGCCTTTGATGACTGCGCTCGGCCCCAAATTGAGAAAGTGAATTGATGAGCAAACCCGTTATTGGATTTATCGGCCTTGGACTGATGGGAACGGCCATGTGCCAACGCTTGTTGGATATGGGCTACCCACTTAACATCGTGGTCAACAGGACGCGAACCAGCGCAGATGCGTTGATTGCGCGGGGCGCCACGGAACAGGCAAGCGCGCGCGAGCTTGCGGCTGCATGCGATATTGTCATGCTGTGCGTGGACACTTCTGCTTCTGTCGAAAGCCGTATGTATGGCGACGACGGCGTGATTGCCGGACTGAAAAAAGACGCATTGGTGATTGATTTTGGCACATCGCTTCCTGCATCCACGCGGGCAATTGGCGAAGCTGTTGCCAAAGCGGGAGGCACATATTTTGATGGGCCGCTTGGCCGTACACCGGCACATGCCGAAAAGGGTGAACTCAATATCATGTGTGCTGGTGATGAAGGCAAGTTTGCAGAGCTCAAGCCTGTGCTTGAGGATCTGGGTGAAAATGTCTTCCATCTGGGCGCGCTGGGATCAGGCCACACGATCAAGCTGGTGAACAACTTTTTCGGAATGACAGTTGCCAATGCAATGTGCGAGGCATTTGCAGTGGCAGACAAGGCGGGCATTGATCGCCAACAGCTTTATGATGTGATGTCGGCGGGCCCGCCGCATTCGGTCATGATGGATTTTGTCAAAGGATATGCCATCGATGGCACGCCTGATCTTCTTGCATTTTCAGTTCGTAACGCACGCAAGGATGTCGGTTACTACGCAAAAATGGCGGAAGATGCCGGTGTTGAAACCATCATGTCAAACCCGGCCAAGCAGGTATTGGGATTGGCTGTTGGTCAAGGGCACGGTGACCGGATGGTGGCGGAAATGGTTGATGTGTTTTCCGAGCTTTTTGGCGATAAGCCCGACAACTGATGTCGCACCAATGATCATCAAGTCAATTGCCTGGAAGTTACATTAATTGGTTGGCCTGACCGCGAGGCAAAATGAGGACAGGCCATACGCAGGCATCGCTCTGGTGCTTGCGGCCTATTTACTCTTTTCCTTTGTCGACACCGGTTCCAAGTGGCTGGGACTGTTGGGGCTTGGTGCTCTTCAACTTGCCTTCATGCGTTATGTCGGTCACTTCCTGATTACATTTGGCTTCATGGCAAAAAACGGGTTCAATCGGGATGTCTTGGTCAGCGATCACATGTGGCTGGTCATCATCAGAAGCATCTTGTTGATGGTGGCAACCGTGATGAACTTCATTGCCATTCGTTATCTGCCGCTTACGGTTACATCCACCATCCTGTTCTCTTCTCCCACGATTGTGTGCGTATTGGCATGGCCGCTGCTTGGCGAGCGTGTCGGGCTCTGGCGATGGGTGGCAATCGTCATCGGCTTCATCGGTATCCTGATTGTCATCAGACCATTCGGTGAAACGCTGCACTGGGCTGTCTTTCTTTCTCTGGCCAATGCGTTCGCCTTTGCATTGTACCTCATTCTGACGCGCAAATTGGCCGACAGCGTTGCCGCAGACACGCTTCAATTCTACACCGGTTTTGTTGGCACGATTGTGCTGCTACCGTTTGGCGTGGCGGAATGGCAAAATCCTGAAGGCCCGCTGGCCTGGATCATCTTGCTCAGCCTGGGTCCCTTGGCATGGTTTGGTCATGGCCTACTGATCCGCGCCAGCAATTTTGCACCGGCCAGCGTTCTCACGCCCTTCGGCTACAGTTTTATCCTATATCTGACCGTTTGGAGCTACCTGGTCTTCAGCAACATACCGGATCGCTGGACCATCATCGGGGCGTGCATTGTGGTCGTATCGGGTCTTATAATCTGGGCCACCGAACAGCGTAACCGCAAGAAAGCGGTTCTGCCCGATCTCACCTGAAAATCCATCCGCCAAAATTGCAATCACAAATTTGCACTGTGTCAGCCGGGTTCGCGCTGGGGAAAGAAATTCGGCA
>JAHEJF010000309.1 GCA_024639025.1 Ahrensia sp.
GACAAAGGCAAAAATCATTGCCGTCACCGGTTCAGCCGGCAAGACGTCGACAAAGGATGCTTTGGCACATGTGCTCAGCGATTGCGGGCGGGTTCACGCGTCAACTGCGTCCTTCAACAATCATTGGGGTGTGCCATTGACCTTGGCGCGCATACATGAGGATACCGACTACGGGATCTTTGAAATCGGGATGAACCATCCTGGCGAGATCACACCTTTGGTGGATATGGTCAGACCGCATATTGCGATGGTAACGCTGATCGCGGCCGCTCATCTCGGCCATTTCAAAAGCCTCGACGAGATTGCCCGCGCCAAGGCAGAAATATTTACAGGTATCGTCAAGGGTGGCGTGGCGCTGATTAATCGCGATGACAAGCGCTTTAAACTGCTCAGTGAACTGGCTGCGGAGGCCGGTATCAAGAAGATCGTCGGCTATGGCGCCAACAGGTTGAGTGATGTGGTGCTGAAATCTGCCGAGTATTCGCCGACAGGTTCAAAGGTTGAAGTTCGCGTGTTTGGCAAGGACTATGGATTTGACATTGGTTTGCCGGGCAAGCACGTTGTTCAGAATGCACTGGGCGTTATCAGCGCGTGCGCCTTGGCCGGTGCCGATCTGGAATATGTTACAGCAGCATTTGCATCCCTGCAGGCACCAGATGGCCGCGGCAGGCAGTATGAGCTGGCTGTGGATGCAGGCAGCTTTACCTTGATCGATGAAAGCTACAATGCCAATCCGGCCTCTATGGAAGTTGGACTTGAGATGCTGGCAACAGCGGTTTCCAACGGCGCTGGCCGAAAGATCGCTGTACTGGGTGATATGCTGGAATTGGGCAAATTTTCAAGCAAGCTGCACGCCGAGTTGGTCGAGCCATTGCTGCGCCACGGCATCAGCGAGGTGTTCATGGTCGGCCCGGAGATGGCGCATCTGAAAAGAGCGTTGCCCAAGGAAATCAATGGATATCACTTTGAAGATGCCAAACAGCTTGAATCGGCGCTCGTCAAGATGCCGCTTTCGGGCGACGTCATCATGATCAAATCATCGAACGGCATCGGTCTTTCAAAGATCGTCAAGAAGATGCGCGAGAAATACAAGGCTGTGGATCGCAGCGACTGAAATTTGCCGGCCTGAAAGGCTGGCGTATGAGGGGAAGATCAATGCTTTATTGGCTGACGCAATTTGCGGATCAGTTCCAGATATTGAACCTGTTTCGATATATCACCTTCCGCACCGGCGGTGCGTTGGTGACTTCAGCATTTATTGTGTTTCTGGTTGGTCCAAGGATCATCTCGCTGCTTAAGATCAAGCAGGGAAGAGGGCAGCCAATTCGGGCAGACGGACCGCAGACGCATTTCAAAAAAGCCGGAACACCGACCATGGGCGGCCTCATGATCCTGGTTGGCATCGTCGGGGCGACACTGCTGTGGGGCAATCTGACCAATGTTTATGTTTGGGTTGTCATCCTGGTCATGCTCGGCTTCGGCATGATTGGTTTTTACGATGATTATCTGAAGGTCACTAAACAGTCGGACAAAGGGTTTTCAGGCAAAATACGTCTCGCATTGGAATTCTTCATTGCCGGCATCGCCGCCTATGTGATCATGCGGGCGGGCAATGAGCCTTTTTCTTCCAGCCTGGCATTCCCTTTCGTCAAGGACTTCCTGCTCAATCTTGGCATTTTCTTTATTCCGCTGGCTGCCTTTGTGGTTGTCGGAGCGGGCAACGCGGTCAATCTGACAGATGGTCTTGATGGTCTGGCCATTGTGCCCATCATGATCGCGGCCGCTTCGTTTGGCGTCATCGCTTATTTGTCGGGTAACGCGATATTTGCGGAATATTTGCAGATTCACTTCGTGCCCGGAACCGGCGATCTTGCCGTTGTAATGGGTGCAATGATCGGCGCCGGACTCGGATTTCTCTGGTTTAATGCACCGCCTGCAGCGATCTTCATGGGCGACACCGGTTCGCTTGCCTTTGGTGGCCTGATAGGCACGGTCGCCGTCGCCACCAAGCATGAGATTGTGATGGCAATTATCGGTGGTCTCTTCGTGATGGAGGCCCTGAGCGTTATCATCCAGGTTGGTTATTACAAAATGACCGGCAAGCGGGTGTTTCTGATGGCACCGATCCATCATCACTTTGAAAAGAAGGGATGGACCGAAAGCCAGGTCGTTATTCGCTTCTGGATTATCGCAGTCATTTTGGCCCTGATCGGCCTGTCCACATTGAAGCTGCGTTGAGGTCTTCTGGATGATCAAGCTGAGCGCCATGTCTGGAAAGAAAGTTGCCCTGTTCGGTCTGGGTGGCTCGGGCTTGGCTACGGCAAAATCTCTGATCGCCGGTGGCGCGGACGTCATTGCCTGGGATGATAATCCCGACAGCGTGACGCATGCCGCCAAAGAAGGCGTCAGCACCATCGATTTGCACCAGATTGATTGGACCAGCGTTGACAGTCTTGTCCTTTCTCCGGGCGTGCCGCTCACCCACCCCCGACCACATTGGAGCGTTGATCTTGCCCATGGTGCGGGCGTCAAGATCATCGGCGATGTGGAGTTGTTTTATCGGCAGTTGGGTGCCGATCAAACCACTGCAAAATTGGTCGCAATCACAGGTACCAACGGCAAATCGACGACGACTGCCTTGCTCACTCACATCCTCAATGAAGCGGGATGTGATGTGCAGATGGGCGGCAATATCGGCGTGCCCGTCCTGCAATTGGATGCACCGGCAAATGATCGCATTTATGTTGTTGAGTGTTCGTCATATCAAATCGATCTCGCGCCCAGTCTGGCCCCTGATATCGGAATTCTGCTCAATCTTGCGCCGGACCATCTTGATCGTCATGGAACGATGGACAAATACGCCTCAATCAAGGAGCGCTTGGTTGCAAAGGCACAGACCGCGATCATTGGGGTGAACGATGAATGGTCAGCTGGCATTGCAGCCAAATATCCAAATTCCATACCGCTTGATGTCAACAAATCGGGAGCCAAGCTCAATTTGGAGCAGGCGCACTCGTTGCGTGGTGCACACAATCTCCAGAATGCATTGGCGGCGACTGCAGCAGGGCGGATTCTCGGACTGTCAGAAGAAAGCATGACGACCTCGCTGAACACATTCGGCGGGCTGGCGCATCGCATGCAGATTGTAGCGACACGTGGCAAGGTCAAATTTGTCAATGACAGCAAAGCGACCAACGCAGATGCGGCGGCAAAATCATTGTCCAGTTTCGAGCCCGTTTTCTGGATTGCAGGCGGCTTGGCAAAAGATGGCGGAATTGAAGAGTTGCGCCCGTATTTCAAACGTATCGCAAAAGCCTATCTGATTGGTGAGGCGGCGCCGAGTTTTGCGGTGACGTTGGGTGGGCAGGTGCCGTATGAAATTTCAGCAACGATGGATGTGGCGGTCGCGCATGCAGCAGATGACGCTGCAAAAAGTGATGCCGCCGAACCTGTCGTGTTGCTGGCACCGGCCGCCGCCAGTTTTGATCAATACAAGAACTTTGAAAGACGTGGCGACGCCTTTGTCGCTGCCGCCAAAAGCCTGCCAGCCCAAATGGGGGAGAATGCCTAATGTATCATCGCAGTGATCGCAGCCTGATTTCGGAATGGTGGTGGACGGTTGATCGCTGGTTCATGGCCGCATTTTTGTGCCTGATCGCTTTTGGCGTTGTGCTGTCCTTTGCTGCAAGCCCGAATGTGGCCGAGCGCATCGGGCTGGATAGTTTTCACTTCGTCACACGCCACGCCA
>JAHEJF010000310.1 GCA_024639025.1 Ahrensia sp.
TTGCGATGGAAACAATCGAGTTCACGACCGAAATGGCGATCGTGCTCGGTTTGCTTGGCTTTACCGTTTTCCTGTTTGTTTCCGAAATAATCCGTATCGACCTCGCAGCGCTTCTGGTCCTGGTGCTGGTCGGGATCCTGAGCTACGTGCCGGGCCTGGAACGACTTGCCGATGTCAGCCATCTGTTTGACGGCTTTGCCTCCAATGCAGTGATCTCGATTATCGCCGTCATGATCGTTGGTGCGGGTCTCGATAAAACCGGGATCATGAACAAGGTTGCCGCTGCCATTCTCAAACACGGCGGTACTGCAGAAGTGCGCGTCATCCCGATCGTGTCGGGCACGGTCGGGTTCATCTCCAGCTTCTTGCAAAATGTCGGCGCGGCAGCCCTGTTCCTGCCTGTCGTCAGCCGGATCTCTGTTCGGTCGGGTATTCCGCTCAGCCGCATGCTCATGCCGATGGGCTTTTGCGCGATTCTTGGTGGCACAATGACCATGGTTGGTTCATCACCGCTGATCCTTCTCAACGATCTAATCCTGACTGCCAATGAGGGTTTGCCCGATGAGTTGAAGATGGAACCGTTCGGCCTGTTTTCCGTCACCCCAATCGGAGCGGCACTGATTGCCACGGGTATTCTCTATTTTCTATTGCTTGGTCGCTTTGTGCTGCCAAAATCCTCTGACCCGGTCGACGTCGCGTCGGGCCATGGCACATCCGAATATCTGGAGCGCGTCTATGGGCTGCACGCGCAAGTATTCGAAGTTGATGTGCCGGCTAATAGCCCGCTGGTGGGTGAAATTCTTGCCGACATAAACAATGAAAACAACATCTACATCATCTCGACATTCTATCGCGGCAAGGCCTCGATGATCCAGATATTGACTGCGGAGATTGCTGCGCCGTGTCGATTGGCAATCATTGGCAGCGATGATTCCGTGCGCGCTTTTGTCAAGCGCTTTGGACTAAAACTGCGCCCGGAGCTGGATGTGTTTGTCGAGGAGTTTGCTTCAACCAATGCCGGTGTCGCAGAGTTGGTTATTCCGCCCGATTCAAAGCTGATCGGCAAAAGCCCGCGCGATCTGCTGCTGCGCAAGACCTATGGCCTTGGTCTGCTGGCCATTCATCGCGGCGAAGACACGCTCAGCCACGTCAAAACCGAAGATCATGAAGCGACCCAGATCGGCGTCGTGCCATTTCAGGCAGGTGACATGCTGGTCGCGCACACACGCTGGGATAATCTCATGCGGATCAAGCGCGACCGCGACTTCATCGTGGTGACCGCAGACTTTCCGCAAGATGAGTTGCGACCGCACAAGGTCAGTTGGGCGGTGGCGTTCTTTTGCATATCCCTTGCGCTCATCCTGTTCACGGACGTCAGGCTATCGCTGTGCCTACTGACAGGCGCGGTGGGGATGTTGCTGACCAGGGTGTTGAGTATAGACGAAGCCTATCGGTCGGTGGGGTGGAACACGGTGTTTCTTCTCGCCAGCCTTATCCCTCTTGGCCAGGCGGTACAAAACACCGGCACCGCTGAATGGATCGCGCAACAAATTCTGGCGGTTCTCGATGGCTGGCCGATTTGGTCGCTGCAGGCAGGCGTGGCGGTGTTGGCAACAGTGTTTTCGCTTGTGATGTCCAATGTCGGCGCAACCGTTTTGCTCGTTCCCCTTGCGGTATCAATTGCTGTTGCGGCCGGCGCAAATCCGGCGCTGTTCGCCCTGACGGTTGCGATTTCGACATCGAACTCCTTCATCATTCCCACACACCAGGTCAACGCGCTGATCATGGGTCCGGCTGGGTACAAGGTCATGGATTTTGTCAAAAGCGGCGGAATCATGACCGTTCTGTTCTTGATCGTTTCGCTGGTTATGCTGAACGTTGTGTTCTGATGTTAGCGCCGACATGAACGATCTGCTTTAACGACGTAAACCCATCATTTTGACCAACAAGAGACCGCACAACTGGCATGCTGCGCGGTCTTGGAGATCTGCGGTCGGGGCGATCAGTCGACCAATTTTTCGTAATTGACCGGATCATAGTTTGGATCCAGTTCACCGGCTGGAACAAAATCGGTTGAAGCGGTTGGCTCAAAGTCCAGTTCCTGAACGAACTGTTTTTCAGCACGGCTAAGGCGAATTGGTGTGCTTTCGAGCTCGCGGTTCAAAAGCTGGGAGTTGGATCTCGATCGAATTGATAACATTCAAGATCTCGACCTAGAGCTTTCTGAGAACAAACTGATCACCGTCGACCAGTACTGGCTCGACTGGATAGCAGGCAACAAACTCATCTACAGCGCGAACAATGTTGTCTCGCCACCACCCAGCAACCTGATGATCATCGCCAGCGATGAGTCCTCCGATCTTCACTTTTTTGTAGCTGCTTTCCAAATCTCGTCTGACGGCTTCATATCTGTGATCTGCGTCGATATAGATCCAGTCCAACGTACTGTCTTGGAGACTATCAAGAAAATCCCAAGACATGGCTCGACGCACTTCAACTACGCCGGTCTGTGTGAAACTTGCAAATCGCTCACTAACCAATTGGTGCAGCTCATCCATATAGTTTTGATCTCTTTCCGCGTACCAGCTTTCAGAGTATTCCGATCCATTGAGTGCTTTCCAAGGATCGACGAGGTACAATTTGCACGGCGAAACCGTTGTAAGAATTTGTTCGGCGAACGCACCCATATGTACACCCAGTTCGGCTCCGATTGAGTTTTTTGGAAAAAGAGCAAGTACATTGGCGCGCGCATCGGTCTTGTTGTCCGGCAGCGATGATACGTCTCTCTGGCTTTGGGGTTTGCTGGACTGCGTATGCAGCTTTCCAACCCAGTTATCCGTTGCTTTCGCGACCTTATCAAAGGCTATGCCGCTCAAGGTGCGCTTGGGCAGAAAAATCGCCAGGATGCCGCCCGCCTCATACGTCAGATTAAAGTGTATTCGTGTGCTATTGTTTGGAAGCGCTTCCAGTCGCACATGGGAGGAAGCGCTAAGCTGTTTCTCGCCTTCGGAAACAGTGTCGTAGCTGATTTCACGTTTATCCCGATCAATCGTCAACGTTTGGATGGCAGAATGGTCGACGCCAAACTTTTTGCTGCAAAAACGGTAGTGTGCGACGCTGATTTCGATGCCATCCGGCCCTTTACTCGTCGATTGTAGAGTCGATTCTTTGCAAAGCGGGATGAAATGCTTATGGGCTTCTACATTGGCAAGAA
Source organism: Ahrensia sp. (assembly GCA_024639025.1). Classification (GTDB taxonomy): domain Bacteria; phylum Pseudomonadota; class Alphaproteobacteria; order Rhizobiales; family Rhizobiaceae; genus Ahrensia. The sequence continues at coordinate 3,215 of JAHEJF010000310.1, forward strand.
CGTCCAACAGCGTGGTAGGCGGATAGGCAAACTCATAGCTTAACGAGTAGCTGGCCATATTGTCGTCCCCGTCGATGCTGCCTTTGAAAACAATATTGACCAGCTCTGACCAGACAACAAGATCTCATTGTTCGAGGTCCTCGTCTCATCATCATCGCAGCGTCACTCAATCTTGATGATCTTGCGAGAGAGTACCGCCTTCTGTGAAAGGTCGAGAAACCTGATTTCATAGACGCCGGGCGTGTCAGGCATCGTCATTTTCACGGGTGGCGGGCCGGCAATTTTTTCGGCAGCGATCCAGGTGAAAATGGCCTGGTCGCCGCGCGCAATGGTGATGCGTTGATTGTCACCTTCAGCAGCGACGGTCCAGCCAATGTCGATCACTGCACCGGGCGCGGCGGTATCGGGCGCTTGAAGGCTGGCGCCGGTATCAAGCGCGGCGTCCTTGGCAAGCACTTCTATCATCTGGCGTGCAAGCACGCGGCGTCCCTCGCGCAGCATGTAGCGCACCTCATACAGGCCTGTCTGCTC
>JAHEJF010000311.1 GCA_024639025.1 Ahrensia sp.
CTTGTTTGATCGACATGCACCTACCGTCCGTTGGGAGCCCAGACTGAAGTGAAAGCTTGCTTATCGGATTGCCAGTCCTTTCTCGTCAAATCGATAAACCCTCGATTTGTCTTCGGGCGAAATATGGACAGTGTCGCCGTGATACAATTCGACATCACCATCGGCCCGGATGAGAAGCCCGTTTTCCAGCCCGTCGACATTGACGTGCAAGAACGTGTCTGAACCCAGGTGCTCGGAGACACCGACGGTACCTTTCCAGGTGCCCTTGGTCTTGCTGGCAACCAGGTGCTCCGGACGCACACCGATTGTGTGCGCATCGAATTTCTTGGCATCTGCGCCAGTGATGAAATTCATTTTCGGTGAGCCGATAAAGCCCGCAACAAATAGGTTGGCCGGGTTCTTGTAGAGCTCAAGCGGCGAGCCGACCTGTTCAATATATCCGGCGCGCAGTACCACGATTTTATCGGCCATGGTCATGGCTTCAACCTGATCGTGCGTCACATAGATCATGGTTGTTTTAAGCGTTTGGTGCAGCTCGGAAATTTCAAGCCGCATGTTCACACGCAGCGCTGCATCGAGGTTTGAAAGGGGCTCGTCAAACAGGAATGCGTCCGGCGAGCGGACAATCGCACGGCCAATGGCGACACGCTGGCGCTGACCACCGGAGAGCTGGCCCGGCTTGCGATCGATGTAATCGGCCAGGTTCAGGATCGATGCTGCCGATTCCACCTTCTGGTCGATTTCGGCTTGACTAAGGCCCGCCATTTTGAGCGGGAAGGCAATATTCTTCCTGACGCTCATATGCGGATAGAGCGCGTAGGACTGGAATACCATGGCCAGGCCGCGCTTGGCCGGCGGAATGGTTGTTGCGTTGTTGCCATTGATTTCGATGTGACCGCCGGTGACATCTTCCAGTCCGGCAATCAGCCGCAGCAGCGTGGACTTGCCACACCCTGACGGGCCAACGAAAACAACGAACTCGCCATCCTCAATTTCCAGATCCAGCGGCGGAATAACCTGGACATCGCCAAATGATTTTTCGACTTGTTTGAGCTGTATACGTCCCATGATCTTATTCCTTACTTCACCGCGCCGAATGTCAGGCCGCGAACAAGTTGCTTTTGGCTGAACCAGCCCATGATGAGAATTGGCGCAATGGCCATAGTCGAAGCTGCGGACAGCTTGGCGTAGAACAAGCCTTCAGGACTTGAGTAGCTGGCAATGAATGCCGTGAGCGGCGCTGCATTAACTGCGGTCAAATTCAATGTCCAGAATGCCTCGTTCCAGGCCAAAATGATGTTGAGAAGCACGGTTGACGCGATACCGGGAATGGCCATCGGCGTCAGCACATAAATGATTTCATCGCGCAGTGTCGCGCCATCCATCCGTGCTGCTTCGAGGATCTCGCCCGGAATTTCCTTAAAGTAGGTGTAAAGCATCCAGACAATGATCGGCAGGTTTATCAGCATCAATACGATGGTCAAACCGAAGCGTGAATCAAGCAATCCGAGCTGAATGAACAGCAGGTAGATCGGGTAGAGCACGCCAACAGCCGGCAACATCTTGGTGGAGAGCATCCACAAGAGGATGTCCTTGGTACGCTTCGAGGGCACGAAGGCCATCGACCAGGCCGCCGGTATGGCGATGATCACGCCCAACAGGGTCGAACCACCGGCAATGAAGATCGAGTTCCACAGGAAGCGCATGTAGTTTGAGCGTTCCTGAACGATCGAGTAGTTCTCAAGTGTCCAGTCAAAGAACAGGAACACAGGTGGATCGCTGATCGCTTGGGCCTCGGTTTTAAAGCTTGTCAAAATCGTCCACAAAATCGGGAAGAAAATGAGCAGTCCGATGAACCAGGCGATCGCCGTATTGATTGCTTTGCGTTGTGAAGTGACTGCACGTGCCATGATTCAATCCTCCTATGCGTCCAGGTTCTTGCCGACGATGCGCATCAGGAAGATGGCAACGATGTTGGCGAGAATGATTGCGTAAACACCACCTGCTGATCCCAATCCAACATTCTGACTTTCAAGCACACGCTGGAAGATCAGGTAGGACAGGGTCTTGGTGCCGAATGCACCGCCAGTAGTGACGAAGATTTCTGCAAAAATGGCCAGCAGAAAGATGGTCTGAATCAGGATCACGATCGTGATCGCTCGGCTCAGATGCGGCAAAATGATGTACCAGAAGCGCTTGAGTACGGGCGCTCCGTCCATTTCAGCTGCTTCGAGCTGTTCGCTGTCAAGCGATTGGATTGCCGTGAGAAGAATGAGTGTGGCAAATGGCAGCCATTGCCAGCTGACGATCAATATGAGCGAAGGCAACGAGGCCTGGCTCAGCCATTGCACGGGTTCGGCGCCAAATGCTTTCCATAGATGCGCAAGAATGCCGTTGACCGGATCCATAAACATGTTTTTCCAAACAAGAGCGGACACAGTGGGCATGACGAAGAACGGTGCAATGACCAGAATGCGTACCACCCCTTGGCCCCACATCGGTTGGTCCAGAAGCATCGCAAGCAGAATACCCAGCGCAACGGTAATGATTAGAACCCCGCCGACAATTATCAGTGTTGCCTGCACACTTGGCCAGAAAGAGCTTGAGCCCACGAAGCGGGTGTAGTTGGAAAATCCAACCCACTCCAATCCATTGGCGAATGAATCACCGCGCAGCGGGAGGTATTTTTTGAAGGAGAAGTACAGCGTCATGATGAGCGGTACGAGCATCCAGCCCAGAAGCAGTATCACTGCAGGTGCCATCATGAACCTAGCGGCAGATCGTGAGTGCTGAGTTGCCATAGACACATCTCCTCTGTTGACTGAATCGCAGCCTAGAATAAGGAACCGAATTTGTTGAGTGGATTGTTAGCAGAAGGCGGCCCCGGGGGCCGCCTTCTGTCGTCGGAGGAACTTAGCGGTAGCCAGCGGCTTCCATTGCATCATTGGTCAAAGCCTGGGCTTTTTCCAAAGCTGCTTCCACTGATTGTTGTCCAGCATAGGCAGCTGAGAATTCCTGGCTGACTTCAGTTGCGATACCGGCGAACTCCGGAATAGCCACAAACTGAATACCAACATACGGTACCGGCTTCACAGTCGGGTTGGTTGGATCAGCTGCATTGATTGAGTCCAATGTCATCTGTGCGAAAGGTACCTTCTGGTACTCCGGGTTTTCGTACAGTGATGTACGAGCGCCTGGAGGTACGTTGGCCCAGCCTTCTTTTGCAGCGACGAGTTCAATGTAGTCTTTTGAAGTCGCCCATTCGATGAACTCTTTAGCAGCACCTTCTTTTTGTGTACCTGCAGGAATTGCAAGTGCCCAAGCCCAAAGCCAGTTAGAGCGTTTGCCCAGACCTGTGTCTGGTGCCAGCGCAAAGCCGACTTTGTCTGCAACGGTTGAATCGTTCGGATTTGTGACGAATGACGCAGCAACAGTCGCGTCAATCCACATGCCGCACTTGCCTTGCTGGAAGAGAGACAGGTTTTCGTTAAAGCCGTTTGTTGCGTATCCGGGAGGGCCCGATTCTTTCATCAGATCAACATAGAAGTTCAGCGCGTTTGACCATTCAGGCTGGTCGAACTGAGCGTTCCAGTCTTCATCAAACCAACGTGCACCAAAGGAGTTCGCTGTCACTGTGATGAAGGCACCGCCTTCGCCCCAACCAGCTTTACCGCGAAGGCAAACACCATTGATCTCGTTGTCACGGTCAGTCATGGCCGCAGCAGCTTCGCGGATGAATTCCCA
>JAHEJF010000312.1 GCA_024639025.1 Ahrensia sp.
GCCGCGCTTTGCGCTGGCCGGTGATGCGGCACACGGCATTCATCCGATTGCCGGCCAGGGGCTCAATCTGGGCTTCAAGGACGCTGCAGCACTGGCTCAAACAATTGTCGAAGCGCACCGGTTTGGTCTTGATATCGGTTCGATCGATGTGCTTGAGCGCTACCAGATCTGGCGCAGGTTCGACACTGTACAGATGGGCGTGACCACTGACATCCTCAATCGGCTGTTTTCAAACGATATCGGCCCGGTCAGGACCCTGCGGTCGCTGGGCTTGAGCATTGTGGACCGGTTGCCTGGCCTCAAGAATTTCTTCATCGGCCAGGCATCGGGTACAACAGGCGATATGCCGCGCCTGTTACGCGGTGAGCCTATTTGATCTGATCAAGCCGGATCGCCTTGGGCTTCCGCATTGCGGCCGGACCAATCCACATTTCGGGTCGCAAACATCATCCCGGTGAGGATGACGAAGCCGGTCACGGCACCGGCGAGCAAAGCTGCATCTTCAAGGCGAAGTACAAGATACAGCAACCCATACAGAACCGAGAAACCGATCAACGCAACCAAGCTGGCCTGGCGTCCCTTGAAGATAGTTGCCACAAACCCCGCCAGCACTGCACCGGTCGCACCTGCAGCCACCCCATAGGCAAGACTGAATCCAATCATTTCCGCCAACGCCAAAAGCAGCACATAGAACATGATCACCATCATGCCCGACATGGTGTAATGAACAGCGTGCATACGGCCATTCGACAGGATTTCGACAGCAAATATGATCAGGAATGCCATGCCGATAAACAGCACGCCATACTTCACAGCACGGTCGACCAAGCGATAAAAATCCACCGGTTGGTAAAAGCGTACGCCAAAGCTGCTGGCTTGATACGGGTTAAAACTATTGGTGCTCAGATAGGCAATTTGCGGGATCGATCGCGCCAGTTTGGAAATCGTCCACTGCGCGGTAAATCCCGTTTCCGATATACTGCGCTCATTGGGCAGAAATGTTCCGGAAAAACTGGGATGAGGCCAGGTAGATGCAAGCGAGACACTGGTGTCTGCACCAGCCGGTACAAACGACAATACTTGCGATCCCTGGAACATCAGATCAATTTCAAAAACCGTCTGGATGATTTCTTGTGAGCCATTACCGGATGTTGATCCGAAGCTGGAACCCAGATTCAAGGGGATGTGCAGCCCACTGTCAGGATGATGTTCTGCGATTTGGCTTGTCAAACCAAGACCGGGCTCAACTTCTGCCGTTTTGGTGCCATCACGCTTGACCCTGATCTCGGTAATACCCTTTGGGTCGGACATGGAAAGCACCAACCGGGCGCGCTGCCAGTCGGCGCTAACGATCTGGCCCGACAGCGAACTGAGGTCAGGTCGGGAAAACGCCGCCACGAGTGTGGCGTCCGAATGATAGACAATCGCTTCGTGAATACCGCGAGAACGCGTGCTGGTATCAACACTTCCTTCAATTTCCAATCGGTCTGGCGCGATCAAAACCTCGCGGTTTTGCCTTCGGACTAGATTTTCGCCGTTCTTTTGCTCAGCCCATTGATGCACTACCGGGATCGCCAGAAACGGGCCATTGATGGTCTGGTTCGCGCCCCATTGACGCCCTATCTCTGCCGTTGCCTGGCGGTAATTGGCTTCCCTCTCCTTGACCAGACCCCACACCATGAACAGGGGAATACACAGCGCCAAGGCAAGCACTCCCAGCAGGAAAAACTTGACACCAAGGTTCTTGCCACGCGGTTTGCCTGGCGACCTTCTGGGCCAGGGTGGATTTTGAAATGGATTGTTGGAAGTAGCAGCGCCGGTCTGTTCCGGCGCAGTTTCTTTGTCTTCTTCTGCCATGAGTAATCGCCCTCCGATCTCACTCAATTGCTAACAATTGAGACAATTGGTGAGCGAGTTCGGTTTCATTCAGACTGAAAAGGGGTCTTTGAAAGGTAATGTCGCGGCATCAATGCGGCTGAAAAGCGGCACGGTTAACTTTCATTTTGCCAATGCGCGCTCCATGCGCCCATAGGTTTCAACCAGTATAGTTGGCTGGTTAAGCGCGTGAGCCAAGGCGATTCCGCCCTGCCAATCGGCAATCACGCTACGCGCCTTTGCCATGGCAAGCGAAGGGCGAAGACCCGTGCGCCCCAACTCCTGCCCGATAAAGCCAATAAGAATTGAAAAGCTCTGCGCGGCTTTTTCCGATGCTTCGGGTGCGGTTTCCCGTAGATCACGGCACGCCGCGGCGATCGGGCATCCATAGGCAATGCGCTCACCCTGGGTTTCGCGCAGACGCGCCACCAAAACTTTCAATCGACTGCGGGAATTCTCGGTCTCGTCGCACACATTTTCAACCAGTGCCTCGGTTTGACTTACAAACAGTGACGCAACAGCCAATGCCAGTTCGGCCTTGGACTTGTAATAGTAATAAAGGTTGCCAATCGGCACATCTGCGGCCTTTGCCACATCGGCAAGGCTTGTACCTGAATAGCCCTGCACCCAAAACAGGCGCGCCGCGGCCTGAACTAGAGCGATACGGCGGGCATCGCCGCGTTTGGGCTTTTTATCGGATTTTGGACCTGACATGAGCCCTACAATTCCTTATCCGTCAAAGCACGCGCCTCTGACGGTAACAAGATGGGGATGCCGCCCCTGATCGGGTAAGCAAGACGCGCTGAAACGGATTTCAATTCACATCGTTTGGCATCCAGCTCAAGGCTTTGTTTCGTCAGGGGACAAACCAGCAATTGGAGCATCTTTGGATCAAGCGGCACCGCATCATCGGATTTGACAGCTTTTGTAGGTTTTTTCTTCTGCGGTGCGCCAGCCATATGTTCAGCCTGTAATCAACATTGCGATCACATTAAGAAAACCGGCCCCACTTGCAACAGGCCAATGTCGAAACTAGAGCGTTTCAGTCTTCAACTGAACCGCTGGCGCGGATTTGGGCATTGAAAATATTGGATAAATTCGGATATCGCGATTCCAACAATGGCTGACAGGGTCTATTGCAAAGTGCGGGCGTAACTCTCGCTATCATTGTCCCTGGCGAGAGCGAGTTCGGTGATCGCAATCAGTGTTTCCGCACGGCTTTTCAAGTCTGGCGCCTCAAGCAAGGCTTGTTTCTCGGCTGCGCCATAGGGCGACATGACCGAAAGAGCGTTCACCAATCCCTCATTGCTGGCATTGTTGATGCTTTCCCAGTCCGCTTCCAGCTCATTGGCTTCAAGATAGGCTCTGAATGTATCCAAAAGGGCGTCTCGGTCCATCTCGTCATCTTCAGCTGACCGCTTCAGATCCCCGGCAAACGGGGCAATCTTGCACATCCTGAATGGCGTTGTGACCCGCATTTCTTCAAGAATCCGGTACCTGGCAATGCCTTGTAGGGTAATCAGGTAACGGCCATCGCCAGCCTCCGAGAAAGAGACGACCCTGCCCAGACACCCAACTTCGCACAGATTTGGTTTTTCAGTGCTGCCAACATCGCCTCTGAACTTGGGCTGGATCATGCCAATGACTCGGTCAGTTCTGATCACGGCATCAAGCATTTCCAAATAGCGCGGCTCAAACAGGTTGAGCGGCATCTGGCTTCCAGGCAATAACAGCGCACCCGAAAGCGGAAAAACCGGCACAACCGAAGGCAGGTCGTTCAGGTCCCTATATGTCTTGTTTCCAGCTTTCATCTGCCCGTGCCAAATTCCGAAATTGTTTGCAACAACACTAA
>JAHEJF010000313.1 GCA_024639025.1 Ahrensia sp.
CAAAGCCAGGCTCATGAAGGCTGGCGCAAGATCAACACCCGCTATGATGATGGTGGCTTCTCTGGTGGATCGATGGAACGCCCGGCGCTCAAACGCTTGCTAGCTGACATCGAGGCGGGGTCAGTCGATATCATCGTCGTCTACAAGATCGACCGGCTCACCCGTTCACTGCCCGACTTTGCTCGCATGGTAGATCTGTTTGACCGTCACGAGGTGAGCTTTGTCAGCGTCACCCAGTCCTTCAATACGACCAGTAGCATGGGCAGGCTCACGCTCAATGTTCTGCTTTCCTTTGCACAGTTCGAGCGCGAGGTTACGGGCGAGCGCATTCGCGACAAGATTGCAGCCTCCAAGGCAAAGGGCATGTGGATGGGTGGCAACCTACCGCTTGGCTATGATGCCCCAAACGATGGCAGCCGAACGCTAGTCATCAATGACGACGAAGCAAGAACCGTAGGCCTGATCTTTGAGACATATTTGGAACTTGGCTCGGTCCATGCCTTGGCGCACCGATTGGCCGAACGGGGCATTCGATCAAAGCTAAGGCGAACCAGAAAAGGGCGAGCGCTCGGTGGACGACCATTCAGCCGAGGCGCTCTGTTCCACCTGCTGCGCAACCGGGTCTATCTGGGCATGATTGTTCACAAACAACAAGTTCATCCTGGCAGCCATGCTGCAATCATCGAACATTCGCTCTTTGACGCTGTTCAACAAAAACTGGACACAAACGCCAGGCGTCGAAGCAAAACCCGAAGAGCCTGTGCGAAGGCTCCGTTGACCGGCCGGATCTTTGATCAAGACGGCCAACCCATGTCGCCGACCTTCTCCTATGGAAAACAGGGAAAGCTCTACCGCTACTATGTCTCGTCTTCACTACAAAAGGGACACAAGCGCCCAAGCCACAACACTTCGCCGGTCCGTCTTTCTGCAAGCACCCTGGAGCAAACACTGATAAAAACCTTGAAGCGTCTGATGGGCAAATCTGTGTCAGATCCATTGGGTCTGATCGAACGCGTGGAAATCTATCAAGATGAGCTGGAGGTGGTCCTGCCCGGAGAGCACCACGCCCGCATTCGCAAGATGCTGGGAGCCGGTGAACATGCGGCACCTAATCCAACCGATCCCACGACATTCAGACTGACGCTGCCAATCTGCATCGCGATCCGAGGCGGACGCTCGTTGGTGATTAGCAAAGACACCGAACCATGCCCGCAGCCTGATCCCGTTCTGGTCAATGCCTTACGAACAGCGCATTCCATGATTGAGCAAGATCATGACGGACTGCCGATCCTCGATACCGCGCCCGACACTCCCTACCTTCGGCGCCTTCTTCGACTGGCTTTCCTGTCGCCAGAACTTCAGAAACAAATCCTGCAAGGTCGCCAACCACCAGGACTGACCCTGTCACGCCTTTTAAAGGACGATATCTCTCCATCCTGGGAAGAACAGAGGCAAACAATGGTGACATTTTGCAAGATGTGAATGTCCAACTCCTTCCCTGTTTTGTGCACTTAAAAACCTGTTATTGCTGAAATAAATCCCTGTTTGGTCGAATTAATTCCCTGTTATGTCGAAAAGCAGGAAAGTGGACGAGTGTGTCACCAAGCCATTGAAATATAGGTAATATTTTGCAGCAAGGAACTTTCGTTCCGTGAAATCTCCCTGTTATCGGCTGAAAACAGCAAATATTCCCTGTTAATCGACCAAACCCACCTACGTGATTGACGAGCGGAGACCCTCCTCGAATAGCCAGCATAATCCAGCTGGTATTCTCCGCAGGTCGATGCCCTAGATTCGATTAGGTCGGAAATTACCCCGCAACTTCCGCAACATGTGCGGTTAGCACAACAATGGAGACCAATTGTGGGGGTGGCTGGCGGTGAGACAGGGATTCGAACCCTGGAGACGGTTCCCCGCCTACACGCGTTCCAGGCGTGCGCCTTCAACCACTCGGCCACCTCACCGTTCCAACAGATGCAATGGAACGCGCCTTCACTAACGCGTGGATGTATTCACGACAAGCCTCCAAATGCACAAATTTGCTGCCGATAACGCAACGCAAGATTGTAATTTGTCATCAGGGCACATAAACAAAGTGTCGTAAACAAAATGCCCGTAAAGGCGATTGGTCAGCACCTTTTATGTTTCGCTTCATTTTTCGCACAATTTCGGTGTTCTGTCTGGCGATAGCTGTCATGTTTGTGGTCATCGATGCGACACGTTCGGTCGGCGTGTCGCAAATCGTCTGGACGCCACTCGCCGAAAGCTGGGTGCAGTTTTTGCCCAACACGCTTGACGCTTTTTCCGCCTGGCTTGCCCAGCGTGTTCACCCAATTTTGAACGACCCGATCCTTGTAACCCTGCTAGGGTGGCCCACATCGGTAGTATTCGCAGGATTGTCGGCCCTGTTCTACCTGCTGGGACACAAACGCCGACCACGCCCGGGCAGCATGCTGGGCTGAACGACATCAGGCCTGCATTGAGGAGAAGACAATGTTTTTAAGCAGTTTACTGGGCAAGAAGTCAGACATGGTTGATCCGGACAATGCGTTGCCGGGTCGTGACGAGCCTCTGCCTCTTTCTCCATTGCATTTTGTCAATGGCCAAAACATGAAAGGCCCACATCCTGAAGGCATGGAAGTCATCTATGTGGGCATGGGGTGCTTTTGGGGCGCCGAGCGTGTGTTTTGGCAGATGGATGGCGTGCATGTCACGGCGGTCGGCTATGCGGGCGGATTTACCAAAAACCCGACCTATCAGGAGACCTGCACCGGCCAGACAGGACACACAGAAGTGGTCAAGATCGTGTATGACCCGACCCGGATTGCATTGATGACAATCCTCAAAGCGTTCTGGGAAGAACACGATCCAACGCAAGGCATGCGGCAGGGCAATGATATTGGCACCACCTATCGGTCTGCCATTTACACGACAACGCAAGCCCAATTGGATGAAGTCAAGGCGAGCCGCGATGCGTACCAGCAGGCGCTGAAAAAGGGTGCCCATCACACCAAGATTACAACGGAAATTGCGCCGCTGGACACATTTTACTTCGCCGAAGATTACCACCAGCAGTATCTGGCCAAAAACCCGAACGGTTATTGCGGTCTGCGTGGTACCGGGGTTTCCTGTCCTGTCCCAGGATGACACAAGGTTTCAGGCAAACGTGGCAGCGTGCGCAGAATCGTGGATGCGCGCGCATTTTTACCCATTTTTTGCGTGATTTTCCCAAAATGACGTGCAACACTCGCCGGCAAGGTGGGTATTGCCACCGTTTCGGGGTTCGGTTGGTTTGTCGGAATTGATATGTCAATGGGGCCTAACTCAAAAACAGATTACAGGGTGAACTAGAATGAAGCGCATCGCGTTAGGCTTGCTGGCCGCAACAGCACTCACATTTTCCGCGCAGGCGGAGCCCGCCATCGTTTACGATCTTGGTGGTAAATTCGACAAGTCATTCAACGAAGCTGCCTACAATGGCGCTGAGAAATTCAAGGAAGAAACCGGCACAGCCTACCGCGAGTTCGAGATCCAGAACGATGCCCAGCGCGAGCAAGCGCTTCGCAAATTTGCCGAAGATGGTAATTCGCCGATCGTTGTTGCCGGCTTTTCGTTCGCACAAGCTATCGACACGGTGGCCAAGGAGTTCCCCGATACGAGATTCGCAATTATCGACATGGTCGTCGAGCAGCCCAATGTTCGCTCTGTTGTATTCAAAGA
>JAHEJF010000314.1 GCA_024639025.1 Ahrensia sp.
CACCTATGCAGCCGCCTCTCCCAGATAAGCTTCTTTGACCTTTGGATGGCCCTTGATGTTTTCCGGCGTATCTTCCACCAGTGGCGTTCCCTGGGCCAGCACGGTAATGCGTTCGGCCAGTGAGAACACCACATGCATGTCATGCTCAATGATGACCATTGTGATGTCACGCGATTCCTTGATCTCTTTCAGAAGATCGATGGTGTTGTTGGTGTCCGCGCGGGCCATTCCTGCGGTCGGTTCGTCCAACAAAAGCAGTTTGGGCTCCTGAACAAGGCACATGGCCATTTCCAAGCGGCGTTTGTCGCCGCGTGAAAGCGATCCCGCCAACATGTCCCGCTTCCCAAGCATATTGACGTCATCCAGCATCCTTTCGGCTGTTTCGATGACTGTCTCCTCTTGAGCGACAGATTCCACAGCATGCATTCGGAACGATCCGTCACGCTTGGCGAAACAGGGGATAAGCACGTTTTCAAGAACCGAAAGATCATTGAAGATTTCCGGGGTTTGAAAGACGCGGCTGATTCCCAGTTGATTGATTTCATGCGGTTTGCGGCCCAGCACCTTCTTGCCGTCAAAGGTGACCACACCGGTATCCGGTTCCAGTTTGCCAATCAGACAGTTGAGCAGTGTCGATTTGCCCGCACCATTAGGTCCGATGATGGCATGAACGGTGTTTTCAGCGACATCAATATTGACGTTGCCCAACGCTTGAAGGCCACCAAACCTTTTGTTGACGTTTGATATTTCCAGAATACCCACGATTCTCTCCTATTCGGCTGGTGTTGCTTCAGCGGTGGCTGCGCCGCTGGGATCTTTAGGACCACGGCGGAACATGGCTCCGATGCGTTGTCCACCTTCGACAAGTCCGCCGGGCAGGAAGATAACAACGGCCATGAACAGCAGTCCCAAAGTCAGGTGCCAACCTTTACCGATAAATGGGTGAACGATGAACACCAGGAAGTCTTCAATGCCATCGGGCAAAATGGAGAACCACTGATGCAAGATATTGTCGTTGATCTTGGAGAAGATGTTCTCAAAGTACTTGATAAATCCAGCGCCAAGAACCGGGCCAATCAACGTGCCGGTGCCGCCAAGAATTGTCATAAGAACAACCTCACCAGATGCTGTCCACTGCATGCGCTCAGCACCTGCAAGCGGATCCATCGCCGAGAGCAAGCCACCAGCCAGACCAGCATACATGCCTGAAATCACAAACGCCGCCAGCGTGTAGGGACGTGTGTTCAATCCTGTGTAATTCATTCTCTGTTGGTTCGACTTGACAGCACGGAGCATCAGACCAAAGGGAGAGCGGAAAATGCGAATTGCCATGTAGAAGGCAACGATCATGATGATAGCGCACAGATAGTACCCAACGTTGAACTGGAAGTCCCAGCCTCCGAGTGTCAATGTTTCTGTGGCGCGCATGGGCAACCCAAACAGATGCGGCACATCAGGTGCGCCAGCCGTATGAAACCATTGTGGGTCGTTTGAATAGACCTGCAATCCGGTTTCACCGTTGGTCAAATTGAATGAAGGATTGGACAGCACTGAATATGCTATTGCGAACGACATTTGCGCAAATGCAAGTGTCAGAATGGAAAAGTAAATTCCAGATCGTCGCAGACTGACATAGCCAATCGCTACTGCAAAAATTGCAGACATGATCATGGACAGCAATATTCCCGGAATCACATTGTAGCCAAGCAGTTTGAACATCCATACGCAGCTGTATGAGCCCACGCCCAGGAACGCAGCATGACCGAATGACAGATAGCCTGTCAGTCCGAAAAGGATGTTAAATCCGATCGCAAAAATTCCAAAAATTACAAAGCGCTGCATCAAATCTGGATAGCCGGCGTTGAACTGAGCCAGCGCACTGCCAGTCGGAAACGGGTTCAGCAGAAATGGTGCGAGCAGTGACAGTCCAATTACTATCATCAACAGGCGTGAATCTTTTGTGTTTAAACCCAGCATCGGATTATTCCTCCATCACGCCTTTGCGCCCCATCAAGCCACGTGGCCGCGTCAGCAACACCACAATAGCAACGAGGTAGATAACAATTTGGTTGATTCCCGGCAGCATGTTTGACGCCCAGGTGGTCGATGCAAAGCTCTCCAGAATGCCAAGCAGGAAACCGGCCAGAACCGCTCCAGGCAATGAACCCATACCGCCAACAACAACCACGACAAATGAGAGAACAAGAAAGTCCATTCCCATATGGTAATTTGGCGAGTTGATCGGACCGTACATTACACCAGCAAGGCCCGCCACTGCAGCGGCTATGCCAAACATCACAGTGAAGCGCTTGTCGATATCGATGCCGAGCAATCCAACGGTTTCGCGGTCTGCCATGCCAGCACGTACCACCATGCCGAATGTCGTAAACTGAAGGAATGCAAAGACGGCACCAATGATGAGTGCGGAGAACCCGAAGTACACAAGACGCCAGTAGGGATAGATAATTGCGTTGGGGTCAAATCCAATCAAGACGCCAAAATCATACGAGCCTCGAAATAGATCAGGTGCAGGCGTAGGAATGGGGTTGGCTCCAAAGAAATATTTGATCACTTCCTGAAGCACGATTGCCAAGCCAAAGGTCACCAGGATCTGGTCGGCATGCGGCCGTTTGTAGAAGTGCTTGATCAGTCCACGTTCCATAATAAAGCCGATCGCAATCATGATCGGTATGGCAAACAGGATTGCCAATGGAACAGACCAGTTGATAATGGAAGCGCCGACCTCAGGACCAAACCAAGCCTCAACATAGGGCGTTTGGATTTTTGCCGGGTTGCCCAGAAAATCAAGTTTTTCGGGATCGATTGTGACTGTGCTCAACGAGAGAACCCGCTGCAGTGTCACCGCGCAAAATGCGCCGATCATGAACAGCGCACCGTGCGCAAAGTTCACAACGCCCAGCGTACCGAAAATTAGTGTCAGGCCCAGAGCGATCAGAGCATAAGCGCTCCCTTTGTCCAAGCCATTGAGTATTTGAAGAATTATGGCATCCATCAGCCGTTCCCACACAAGGTTTGATCGCCACTGCGACTACGTCTAGTTTCAGTTGGTGTTGCGCCGGAATAGACCCGGCGCAACACATTGATAATCTACGATATTATGCGCCTGGGTTACATGCGCCCAAATCACCACCAGCAAACATCGGATGATCCGGTGCGTACTCAACCTGAGCGCGCGGTGTCACTTGCACCACTTCCAACAGGTCGAATTCAGATGATGGGTTGTCTTTACCCTTCACAACCAAAACATCCTTAAAGCACTGGTGATCATCAGCACGATACAGCGTTGGGCCGTTGCCCATGCCGTCGAACTCATATCCTTCCAGAGCTTCCACGATGCCACATGGATTGAAGGTTCCGGCACGCTCCGCTGCGTCTGCATACAGTATTGTTTGAACATAGCATGTATGCGCTGCCTGCGATGGCGGGAAGCCGTACTTCTCACCAAACGACTTCACGAATGCCTTCGAGCCTTCGTCCTGAAGCGACCAGTGCCAGTTTGTTGAGCCAAAGATGCCTTTGACGTTTGCACCAGCACCCTTCGCCATCAGGCGTGAATAGAGCGGAACAACGATTTCGAAGTTCTTGCCATTCACCTGCTTGTCGCGAAGACCGAACTGCACGGCAGAAGTCAGAGAGTTCACCATGTTGCCGCCATAGTGGTTCAAGACCAGCACGTCAGCGCCGGAGTTCAACAC
>JAHEJF010000315.1 GCA_024639025.1 Ahrensia sp.
CCACGCCATAGACGTAAATCGGGTTGTAATAGCCCATCAAAACGATTGGTGTGTCCGTGTCAGTCTTGCGAAATTGACGCGCCATGTCGATCGTCTTGCTCAGGTTCTGGCCGCCCTTGAGTGCACGCAACCCTGCGGCCTGAATTGCCGGACCGTCGGCCATCGGGTCGGAAAAGGGCATGCCAAGCTCGATAATGTCGGCGCCCGCGCCGGGCAGCGATTTCATGATGGAAAGCGAGGTTTGCAGATCAGGATCACCACCCATGAAATAGGTAACCAGGGCCGGGCGGTTTTCATCTGCAAGGCGGCTGAAAAGTGTGTCAAAACGATTGGTCATCTTACAGCTCCACACCCAACGCCTTGCCGACGGTGAACACGTCCTTGTCACCGCGTCCGCACAAATTCATCACGATGATCTGGTCCTTGCCCATCTTGGGCGCCCGCTTGATCACCTCGGCCAGTGCATGGCTTGGTTCAAGCGCCGGAATAATGCCTTCGACCTTGCACAGCAGTTGGAAGGCTTCCAGCGCCTCGGTATCCATGATCGGCACATAATTGACACGGCCTGTATCATTCAGGAAAGAATGTTCGGGCCCGATGCCCGGATAGTCGAGCCCTGCCGAAATCGAATGCCCTTCTTCAATCTGTCCATCGGAATCCTGTAACAAATAGGTCCGGTTGCCATGCAGCACGCCAGGTGATCCGGCAGATAAAGATGCGCAATGCTCATCGCCATCAAGGCCTTTACCGCCAGCCTCAACACCAACAATTTCAACATCCTTGTCGTCGAGGAAAGGATGGAACAAACCGATGGCATTGGAGCCACCGCCAACTGCAGCAACAAGCATGTCAGGCAGGCGGCCCTCGGTTTCCAGCATTTGTTCCTTTGCTTCACGACCGATCACCGATTGGAAATCACGCACCATTTCAGGATAGGGATGCGGGCCGGCCGCTGTACCGATAAGATAGTAAGTCGACTCAACATTGGTGACCCAGTCACGCAAGGCTTCGTTCATCGCATCTTTCAGCGTTCCATTGCCAGCAGAGACGCCTGTAATTTCTGCGCCCAGTAACTTCATGCGGAACACATTGGGTGCCTGACGCTCAATATCCTTCGCGCCCATATAGACATGGCACGGATAGCCAAATCGTGCCGCCACCGTGGCTGAGGCAACGCCGTGTTGCCCGGCTCCGGTCTCGGCAATGATACGTTTCTTGCCCATGCGTTTGGCCAACAGAATCTGGCCGAGGCAATTATTGATCTTGTGCGATCCCGTATGGTTGAGCTCGTCGCGCTTGAAGTAGATCTTCGCGCCGCCCAGATGCTTGGTCAGCCCTTCTGCAAAATACAGCGGTGACGGACGCCCGGTATAGTGCTTGTTCAAACTGGCCAGTTCGGCCTGGAATTCCGGGTCGTCTTTGGCCTTCTGCCATTGCTCATCCAGTTCCAGAATAAGCGGCATCAGTGTTTCGGCGACAAAACGCCCACCAAAAATGCCGAACATGCCCTGTTCGTCAGGACCGGTTCGGAAGGAATTGGGTTCAACAATCGTGTTCATGACTCACTCTCTTTACGCGCCTGATTGATCGCATCAAAAAGCGAGGCAATCAGGCCAATATCTTTTACACCCGGTGCGCTTTCCACGCCTGACGATAAATCCAATCCCGGCGGATCGGCAAATTTGATCGCCGCACCGACATTATCATGGTTGAGCCCACCGGAAAGCATGTATCGAACCGATGGGTCAAGCGCGTTCAGCAGCGACCAATCGAAGCTGACTGCATTTCCGCCGGGCAACTCCGATCCCTTGGGTGGCTTTGCATCAAACAAAAGACGGTCCGCAACATCCTTGTATATGTCAATTTTGGCCAGGTCAGCGGGTTCCGACAGCGCAATTGCTTTCATTACGGGCAAGCCATATCTGGCTTTGATATCCATCACCCTTTGCGGTGGCTCTGACCCGTGCAACTGCATCATGTCCGGCTTCATCACATTGGCAATCTCATCCAGATAGGCATCGTCCGCATCAACAGTAACGGCAACCGTCGAAAGTCCGGCAGCTTGCGCGCGCGCGCTCAATTCCGCCGCACGTGCGACGCTGACGAAACGGGGCGATTTTTCAAAGAATATGAAGCCGACATGCGTGCCGCCTGCGGCAATCACCGCATCCACGCTCTCTTCCGTCGACAATCCGCAAATCTTGATATCCATGGCAACCCGATATAGCGCGTAAAGCGCAGAGTCGAGAAATTATTGCGGTGCCGGGATGGCAGGCTCTGCTTCAACGCTCTGAAGGTCAGCCGATTGAGCCGCCGCAGCGTTCGCACTGAGGTTCCATTCCGAGAGAGGGGCCCCAAACGATATACGCATGACCTGGTCAAAACGTTCAAAATCCTGGCTGAGCAGTTCAGGTTGGTCACAGATTGTCGCTTGTCGAGCAATAATCTGAATGCACGACGTACCATCGGTATCAAGCTCACCCACCGCATAATCTTCAATCTCGCCCGTCGTCGAAACCAGAAAATAGGTCAGATCGACCCGTACCGTGTTTGCAGAATCCGCGCTGATCTGATCGGCGGGCGCTCCATTTGCGGATTGCGATGTTCTGATCAACAGATCGGATTGCGGCTTGGCGTGCCGGTAAACGACATAATCATCGGCCAGGAAATATTGCCCGATACGCGGGCCAAATGAATTGCCGATAGGTGCCTCTGGAATGTCGCTGGGTGCTTCGACGCTGCCTGTCGTCAAATCCGGTGCGGCAGTGTTGCCAAAATTATTCGGATTGGTTTTGCCGCGCGGTGTCAGCGTGCGCAGCGCTGCCTGGTAGTTCATGCCAACCGCAAGTGAAGCCATTTGCTCGGTGCTAAGAAGTTGCTTGCCCAGTGAAGAATTGGGTCCGCTGGATTGACATCCGCCAATCAGAACGGGCGCGGTGAGGGCACAGAAAAAGACAAATCGTCGAATCATTGTTCTCATTCCCTTTGGCACAGCTTAGCATTGATTTCGCTAAAATCCGATGGCCTGCAATTTGTTGCCGTTGCGCTTCAACCAGCTTTTGCATTTATCAGTTTCAGGACACAGTTCTTTGCACAATGCCCAGAATCTTGCCGAATGGTTCATCTCCTTCAGATGCGCAACTTCGTGCGCAACCAGGTAATTGATCACCTGGGGCGGAGCCATCATGATGCGCCAGGAAAACGATAGATTGCCGTCAGACGTGCACGATCCCCATCGGCTGGTTGTATCACGAAACCGGATTGCTTTGGCGCAACGGCCCACTTTTGAACTGTGACGCGCAACAAGCTGCTCAATTTCTCTTTTTGCTTCTTTCTTGAGGAAATCGGCGACACGCCGTCGCACAAATTTCTCATCGCCAAAAACAACAATGCGGGCACTGCCATCATCGCCCATTTCGGTGTGTGTAACACCGCGCCCCGACCGTCGAACGATCAGATGATTGACACCGCGAATGGGAATTTTAATTCCCTCTCGAACTTCTGGTTTGTCAGGAACCAGATCCAGTTTGGACTTTAGCCAAAACCGATTGCGCTCGACGAAATCATTGACTTCGCCTTCTGATACATGGGGCGGAACAGTAACCTTGAGGCCGCGCCCGCCGGGTTGGATACGGAGTGTCAATCGCTTGGCGCGGGGGTTTTGTGTGATGATCAGTGGCAGTGCGCGCCCGGCAATC
>JAHEJF010000316.1 GCA_024639025.1 Ahrensia sp.
GCATTACTGGTGTTTGAAAGTGTCTCGAACTTGCATGTGTCCATTGCTTTCTCCAACACCAATATCTTCCCACTTCCCATAGACAGCATCCTAAGATCCAGCCAACCGGTTGTTGCCAGAGCGCCAGAGCACCGCGAGTTTCAGTGGGAAATCAAACTCAATGACTTGAATGATGGAAAAATTGAATTCTGGTCAACAGGATACCGAATTCATTTTCGCGGTACGGAGATGAACCTTGCCGAGCAAACAATGCCCAAGAATTTGCGAAGCTAATGTGAATTGCACTGCGATCATAGAAAGGAAGATGGGGTTCCAGCCGGCAGCATCTATTGGAAATTCTTGAATAATTCTCGACGGCAAGCTTTCGAGTTATGCACATTCAAAAATGCCGACAAGTGCAACCAGCAGAAGTTCGTCAAAGAGGACTGCAAAGTGTAATGTCAGAGAATAATTCATTACTTAGGTCACGAGGCAAGATGAGATTTCACCTGCATTGAAATTGCTTGCTTTTTCCAGTTTTGCGTAAGCCGGTTGAACCGCTTCCTAAGTATTTATAATTTTGCTCTGACAGTGCCTTCTTTTGCGATCTTGGCGCTGCATGGGATTCGGTACTGGTCATGAGCCTTTTTTGACGCCTAAATGTATTTCCGCTAGCCGTCGGTCTGAACCGAAGTTGGGATGATATATGGACTTGAATATAGATGCCTCACTAACCTACACACTGGGCGCCGAGAGGCTGGCTCTGGTCGCTCTTGAAGTGGCTGAGTACGACGGTCAGACCGTAACCGAAGACTGCCTCGAGATCGCAGACGCGGCGCTTCGCGATATTGATGGCGAAGATCGCGTAGGAAAGCGAAAGTGGGTCCGGGTTCGGGACGATAAGTTTACTTTACGATATCGCGCGCAGGTTCAGGTTTCACGCGCTCCAGCAAAGCTGGACATCCTTGATGCGGTGCCGTTGGACGAGTTGCCGGCCGAGGTCTTTTCCTTCGTCCGACCGTCACGTTTCTGCCAGTCTGACCAACTTGGGATTTTTGCCACACGCCGGTTTGGGCACCTCTCTGGCGGAAAGAAAATACGCGCGATCACGGACTGGATCGCCACGGAGATGGAATATGTCTTGGGACACTCAGACGGCGGCACGTCGCTTCTTGATACTTTCGCTTCGCGGAAGGGTGTGTGCCGGGACTACGCGCACATAATGTGTGGTCTGGCCCGAGCATCACAGATTCCGGCACGCTATGTCTCTGCATATGGTTTGTCGGTAGATCCGCCCGATTTTCATGCCGTTGTAGAAGTTTGGTTGAATGGCTGTTGGCAGATGGTCGATCCCACCGGCATGTGCTCCGCCGACGAAATAGCCGTGATCGGCGTGGGTCGTGATGCCGCCGATGTCCCCTTCATGGAAACACCCGACGAAGCTCAATTCGTGGAGCAGCGGGTTCGAGTTACCAGCAAATAGTCCGATTGTGCGTCACCAGGGGTTTTGGAACTGATCTCAGCTTAGATTAAGCAAGAGTTTGGCTCATCTTTTGATTGATATTATGCGGCGTGTCTGCGGTATTGCAAGCGCCGATCGTTGATGGTTTTTCGTTTGATCCTTGTGCGGCATCGGCGCCCATGGGGCAGATTGAGGCATTTGCCTAAGGGAGAGTTTTCGGCTCATCATTACCGTCATGGAGTAAATGATGAGACAGAAAACCGAGCGGCACCAAGAAGCTGAAGGGCGGTAAATGTTCAGCTCGCGACAATATTGTCTAACAAAGTTTGAACGCAAATTTGCGACTCAAAATGTGGCAAGCTGCTTACTATTTGATTACGGATTACAAGACACATAATCCGCATTCCAGCTAAGTCATTGAAAAGAGTGGTGCCCCCACACGGACTCGAACCGCGGACCTACTGATTACAAATCAGTTGCTCTACCAACTGAGCTATAGGGGCAACGCAGTGCCAATTAGCACAAATTCATCGGCTGTAAAGGCCTTTGATGCACCTTTGCCAAATCTGTTGCGATTGATTACACAAAAAGCCAATAAGATTGAGTTAAGGCCAGTCCTTGAGTTTGGAAAAAATGAGTTTGAAAAAATGCGATGCGCTGCATTTCGTGTCTTCGGGCACAAAATCGGCGGACGAAGCAACCAATCTGCTGGCCGCGCTCTATGGTCAATCCAGCCCAGAGGATGCCGATGCAATCGTCGCGCTGGGCGGCGATGGTTTTATGCTCGCCACCATTTTGCGTTTCATGAACCGGGAAATCCCCATTTATGGCATGAACCAGGGCACAGTCGGTTTTCTGATGAACGAATTCACCGAGGAAAACCTGCGGGAACGGATTGAACAATCCATCAGCGAGACCATCCGGCCGCTGACCATGCTGGCCGAGGATGTCGACGGCAACACAACACAGGCGCTTGCCATCAACGAAGTCTCCCTGTTCCGGCAGTCTTATCAGGCGGCCAAGATCAAGATCACCGTCGATGGCAATGTTCGACTGGATGAATTGGTGTGTGATGGCGTCATGGTGGCAACACCAGCGGGCTCAACCGCCTATAATCTGTCAGCGCAGGGTCCGATCATACCCATTGATGCGCCGCTGCTTGCCCTGACTCCGGTAAGCCCTTTCCGGCCACGGCGCTGGCGCGGTGCGCTGTTGCCCAATCAGGCGAGCGTAGAATTTGAGGTGCTTGAAGAAGCAAAACGACCCGTCAATGCTGTCGCCGACCACACCGAGGTCAAATCGGTACGTCGGGTCAGAGTTGAAGAATCGCGTGAATTGACATCGACCATCCTGTTTGATGCTTCCCATTCATGGGATGAGCGCATTCTCGCTGAACAGTTCAAATACTAGAGCGTTTCAGGCTTCAACTGAATCGCTGGCACGGATTTTGGCATTGAAAACATTGGATGAATCCGGTTACCGCGATTCCATCAAAGGCTGGCAGGGTCTAGGGTCCGGACATGAAAAACCCGCCCGACCTTGCGTCGGACGGGTTCAAAGTCAAACAGACTTAGATGGATTACATCGCCGCTTTTGGCAGAATGACTTTGTCGATCACATGGATCACACCATTGGATGTTTCGATGTCGGCTGTCACGACTTTCGCGTCGTTGACCATTGGGCCATTGTCGAGATCAATGGTGATGTCTTCGCCCTGTACGGTCGCAGCCATCATGTCGTCAGACAGATCGCCTGACATGACTTTGCCTGGAACAACGTGGTACGTAAGGATAGCTGTCAGCTTGTCCTTGTTCTCTGGCTTTAACAAATCATCGACAGTTGATCCGAGCGCAGCAAATGCGTCGTCAGTTGGCGCAAACACGGTGAACGGGCCCTCGCCTTTCAGCGTGTCGACCAGGCCGGCAGCCTGAACTGCTGCAACCAGTGTTTCAAAATCTGAATTGCCGGCAGCTGTGTCAACAATGTCCTTCTTGTCCATTGCGATTGCTGAACCAGCCATGAGACCTGCTGCGATAACGCCTGCGATTGCTGCTTTGATGATCTTCATAATACATCTCCCTATTGATTGAAGTTTGGGGGCAGATGCGGGGGTGCATCTGGCAATCTTTACGGGCCGTGTGTCATTTGGTTCATCGTGGATCGGGCAAGAATTGTGTCGAATTTTATCAATATGTGCCCTTCCCAATCACAATCGTGACGCTAAGCCGGGAAATAACCTTAATCTTTAACGCAT
>JAHEJF010000317.1 GCA_024639025.1 Ahrensia sp.
CTTGGCGATATGGGCAAGGTTGCCCTTGGCCTGCTCGGCTTGCTGTGCGCCGGGAATGGTTGACACCACGCAAGGATGCAGCAGCGGATATTGCAACGCCGCCTCGATCAGTTTGACGCCATGGCTTTCGCAGATCGCCTGGATCTTGCCGACCTTTTCCATGATGTCGGCAGGGGCCGGATCATAATTGTAATGCGCACCCTCAACCGGACCGGTCGCCAGAATGCCCGAATTATACGGCCCGCCGATCACCACGCCGACGCCGCGCTTTTCGCAAAGCGGCAGGAAGCTGTCGAGTGCGGTCTGCTCAAGCAATGTGTAACGCCCAGCCAGGAGGATGATATCCATATCGGCACGCTCGACCTGAATTTGCGCCGACTCGCATTCATTGATGCCAGCGCCGATGGCCTTGACCACACCCTGGTCGCGCAGCGATGTCATGGCGCGGATACCCGATGCCAGAAAGTCCTCCATGCGCGCGTCGCGTACTTCCACGCTGCCCTGGTTGAATACATCAATATCGTGGCAATACAGCACATCAATCCGGTCCACGCCCAGTCGTTCGAGTGAATGCGTGATGGAACGCATCACACCGTCATAGGAATAGTCGAACATTTCGCGGCGGTTGGGCACGTCGAAAAACTTGCCGTGTCCGGTTCGATTTTCTGGCGTGGAGACTTCCATCAGGCGACCGATCTTTGTCGACAGGACGTATTCGTCGCGCGGCTTGTCGCGCAGAAACCGGTTCATCCGCGTTTCTGCCAATCCAAGGCCATAGAGCGGTGCAGTGTCATAATAGCGGCAGCCGCCATCCCACATGGCCTGCAAGGTCGCATAGGCTTCATCTTCGCTGATGGCGCGATACAAATTGCCCAGCGGGGCAGTGCCCATGCCCAATTGTGAGAAAGAGATGGGGCCCAGCGACCCGCGTTGCCAAGTTTTTTGTTTGATCATGTCACGCTCCACCCGGTGTCTGGCAGATCAGTAAAGCGCATTTTGGCCATGATGCAAGTCGGGCACCGGCTCAGGCCCGGTCCTTCTCGCGGATTATCACGCCCACGCGGGCCATCACTTCTTTCGGAATATTGTAGGTGCCCAGCAAATGGTGGTCGGTGTGAAGGCCCAGATGATCGCGCTGGATAAACATGATCCATGCGGCATCCGCGGCTTCCTGTACCAGTGCGTCACGGTCTTGGTTGGCGCCGGCGGTAGCATCATGGCGACGCAAGGCTTCAAGCGCGGCTTCCAGCTTGTTGCCGATACGCCCAAGCGCGGTGGCTGTTTCCTGCGCCGCCTCATAGGCAAGCGCATCCAGCGTGTCGCTGCCGGTTGATCCCTGAAATGACTTTGGTGGACGTGCCATACCACCAATTTATCGGGCAGGGCGGCGGTGGAAAAGAAAAAAATCGAACCAGACAAGTGCGTTAGCAATAAAAAACCCGCCGCACTGTTTCCAATGCGGCGGGTTTGTATTTCAGACTTGAGAAGATTTACTTCTCGTCGCCTTTCAATGCAGCACCGAGAATATCGCCCAGTGATGCACCAGAATCCGATGAACCGAATTCGGCAACGGCGGCTTTTTCTTCCGCGATTTCAAGCGCCTTGATGGACACTGAAACCTTGTTGTCTTTCTTGATGTACTGGGTGACGCGGGCGTCGACACGCTGACCAACTGAGAAACGCTCTGGGCGTTGCTCATCGCGGTCACGTGAAAGATCGGCGCGGCGGATGAAGCTTTTGGCATCGTGGTCGACCAGCTTCACATCCAGGCCATTGTCAGAAACAGCTGTCACTTCACAGGTCACAACAGCGTTCTTGCGCAAGCCGCCGCTATCGCTACCGGACGCTGCTGCGCCGCCAGCAGGCTGATCGCCTGACAGCTGCTTGATGCCCAGTGAGATACGCTCTTTCTCGATGTCCACATCCAGAACGATGGCCTTGACCATGTCGCCCTTGTTGTAGTCTTCGATGGCTTCTTCGCCCTGCTTGTTCCAATCCAGATCAGACAGGTGAACCATGCCGTCGACATCGCCTTCAAGACCGATGAACAAACCGAACTCGGTTTTGTTCTTCACTTCGCCTTCCACATGCTGGCCAACAGGGAATTGCGTTGCAAAGCTTTCCCAAGGATTGTCCAGTGTCTGTTTCAGGCCAAGAGAGATGCGGCGCTTGTCCGGATCGACTTCCAGAACAACCACTTCGACTTCCTGGCTGGTCGACAGAATCTTGCCTGGATGCACGTTCTTCTTTGTCCAAGACATTTCTGAAACGTGAATCAGGCCCTCAATGCCTGGCTCGACTTCAACAAAGGCACCATAATCGGTGATGTTGGTAACCCGGCCAGTGATCTTGGATTCGATTGGGTATTTCTCGCCAATGCCATCCCATGGATCAGATTCAAGCTGCTTCATGCCCAGTGAGATACGGTGCGTATCCTGGTTGATGCGGATGATCTGTACTTTAACGGTCTGACCGATGGAGAGGATCTCCGTCGGATGATTGACGCGGCGCCATGCCATGTCGGTCACGTGCAGCAGACCATCAATACCGCCAAGGTCGACAAAGGCACCATAGTCGGTAATGTTTTTGACCATGCCTTCAACGGTTTGACCTTCTTCGAGGTTCTGAACGATTTCAGAACGCTGTTCGGCGCGGCTTTCTTCAAGCACGGTGCGGCGTGAGACCACGATATTGCCGCGACGCTTGTCCATTTTCAGGATTTCAAATGGCTGCGGCGTGTTCATCAGGGGTGTGACGTCGCGGATCGGTCGGATATCAACCTGTGAGCGCGGCAGGAATGCCACGGCGCCATCAAGATCGACCGTAAAGCCGCCCTTGACCTGGTTGAAGATCTGGCCTTCGACCCGCTCACCAGCTTCAAACTTGGCCTCGAGCTTGATCCAGCTTTCTTCCCGGCGGGCTTTGTCGCGGGACAGTACGGCTTCGCCAAGAGCGTTTTCAACGCGCTCGACATAAACCTCTACCTGGTCACCGGCTTTCAGCGTGCCGTCCTTGGCTTTCGCACCAAATTCCTTGAGTGCGATGCGGCCCTCAACTTTGAGACCGACATCCACAATCGCCATGTCTTTTTCAATGGCAGTGATTGTGCCTACGACAACCTGGCCTTCAACGGCATCGTGTGTTGCATAGGATTCGTTGAGAAGAGCTTCGAACTCTTCCATTGTTGGATTCATTTCTGACATAGATACTCCGAGTGCTGACAGATGTCTCAGCACAGCGCCGTGGTTAGTGTTTCAGGCTTCAAACGGCAATCTGGCCCAACAGGTGGGCCTTACGGCGCAAGATCACGATTTGAAGATCGTTGTTCGTTGTCGGCAATCGCTGCATCGATGATGCATGTGGCTGCCTCAAACGCCGCTTCTATAGTCATTTTTGATGTATCGAGCAAGTGGGCATCTTTTGCAGGCGTGAGTGGACTGTCATCGCGTTCCATGTCCCGTTGGTCCCGCAATTTGATATCAGCCAGTATTTGCGCCTCATCGACCTGTCGCCCGCGCGACCGTATCTCCTCGGACCGACGCCGGGCACGCACTTCAGGCGTGGCAGTGACAAAGAGTTTCACATCGGCCTGCGGGCAGACCACCGTGCCGATATCCCGGCCATCCAGCACCGCACCGCCGGGCTGGCGCGCAAACGCGCGCTGCTTCTCAACCAGAGCTGCGCGCA
>JAHEJF010000318.1 GCA_024639025.1 Ahrensia sp.
GACTGTCGCTGACAGTCTAAGCTTTGAAGTACCAAAGGGCGAAGCACTGGGTGTGATCGGCCCGAATGGCGCAGGTAAGACTTCGATGTTCAATTTGATCACCGGCGTCTTACCGGCTGACTCGGGTGAAATCCATTTCGACGGAAACGACATTACCAGTCTCAATGCAGCGCGCCGCTGCCGTGCTGGTCTGGCACGCAGCTTTCAGGTTCCGCAACCTTTTGGCGGCATGAGCGTTTTTGAGAACGCAATGGTCGCTGCAACGCAGGCAGGTGACATGAAGGGGCATGAAGCCGAGCAACACTGCCTCGATGTCCTGGATCAAACTGGATTGCTGAAACGCGCCAACATATTGGCTGGCGGATTAACGCTGCTGGAACGAAAACGACTTGAACTAACCCGCGCGCTTTGCGCGAAACCAAAATTGCTGCTGCTTGATGAGATCGCCGGCGGGCTGACCGAGGCAGAATGCACTTCCTTGGTTCAATCCATCAAAGATATCCACGCACGCGGCACTACCATTATCTGGATCGAACATGTCGTTCATGCGCTCCTGGCGGTTGTTGAGCGACTGATTGTGATCGATTTCGGCAAGCAGATCGCCGAAGGAGAGCCCAAGCAGGTAATGGCCAGCAAACAAGTGCAGGAAATCTATTTGGGAATTGAAGCCGATGCCTGATCCCATCTTGAAGATCGTCGGCCTGAACGCTCACTACAAAGATTTCCAAGCTCTGTATGATTTGACACTGCATGTCGATGAGGGCGAAGTGCTGGCGATAATTGGCGCCAATGGCGCAGGCAAAACCACTCTCATGCGCTCGATCGCCGGATTACTCAAAAACGGGCCGGAACAGATAAGCTACCGAGGCAAGAACATTGGTTCGATGAAACCGGACCAGGTCGCAAAGCTTGGCATCGCCATGGTGCCCGAAGGACGTCAATTGTTTCCCTCCTTGTCTGTTCAGGAAAATCTGATGATTGGCGGACAGGTTGGCCGTCATGGAGCTTGGAGAAGGTTTTTGACCTTTTCCCGATTTTGCATGAGCGCCGCCATGTTGCTTCGACTTCTCTTTCCGGCGGTCAACAACAGATGGTTGCCATTGGTCGCGCCCTGATGTCCAACCCGGAGCTGATCCTGTTTGACGAGATCAGCCTGGGGCTCGCACCGGTAATCATCAAGACAATCTATGACGCGTTGCCTGGCATTGTTGGTGGTGGCATGAGCGCGGTGATCGTCGAACAGGACATTTCCAAGGCGCTTTCTGTGTCATCGCGCGTCTATTGCCTGCAAGAAGGTCGCATCTCGCTTGAAGGGCAGTCGGCCACGGTCAGCCGCGAAGAAATCAGCCGCGCATACTTTGGGGTCGAGTAGAATGGATTGGGTAAATGCCATTATTCAGGGAACAATGCTGGGCGGACTTTACGCCTTGTTTGCAGCAGGCTTGTCGCTCATCTTTGGTGTCATGCGACTGGTCAACATTGCCCATGGCGATCTGATCGTATTGGCAGCCTATCTCGGCTTGTCGGTGGTCATGACCACCGGGCTTGATCCGCTTACGGCAATCGCGGTGGTTGTGCCGATGATGGCACTGATTGGCTATGGGCTTCAGCGAGGTATTCTCAATCAAACCATCGGCGATGATTTGCTGCCCCCGCTATTGGTTACATTTGGTCTATCGGTCATCATCCAAAACGGTTTACTGGAAGCGTACTCCGCCGATCCGCAAAAGCTCAACGCGGGCCCTATTGAAACGGCAAGTTACGCTCTTGGCCCAATTTCGATCGGTGCTTTGCCCTTGCTGACCTTTGCAACTGCTGTGGTCATTATCGCCGGTTTGCAGTTCATCTTCTATCGCACGGCATTGGGCCGGGCATTTCGAGCAGTCTCTGACAATCAGGACATTGCGCAATTGATGGGTCTCAACAAGGCACACATTTTTGGCCTGGCCATGGCGCTTGCATTGGCCGTAACCGCCATTGCCGGCATGCTGCTGGGCATGCGCACAAGCTTCGATCCTGCTGTGGGTGGCAGTCGATTGATCTTCGGATTTGAGGCCGTGATCATAGGCGGATTGGGCAATCTCTGGGGAACTTTGGCGGGCGGCGTCATTTTGGGTGTCGCGCAGAATATCGGTGCGCAAATCAATCCCGGTTATCAGCTGCTGGCTGGCCACTTGGCCTTCCTCATCATTCTCGCAATCCGTCCAAGCGGACTTTTTCCAAGGATGTCCGGATGAGCAACCCACCTTTGACTGTCACCAGATCGACACCTTCAAATCGCGCCTTCCTTGTGCTCGGCCTGATCATACTTACTGTGTTGATTGCCGCTCCCTGGTGGGCCGGCCGGGCGGACCTGCGTCTGCTGGGCGAGTTCTTTCTATATCTTTCGCTCGCCACACTATGGAATTTGATGGCTGGATATGCAGGCCTGATATCGGTCGGTCAGCAGGCCTATGTGGGTTTGGGGGGGTATCTGTTATTTGCCCTGACTTTGCTAATGGGCATTCACCCACTCGTGGCACTTTGCATTGTCGGCTTTGTCGGTATGGCCGTTGCCGTTCCGGTGGCCACGCTGATATTTCGATTGCGGGGTGCATATTTTGCCATCGGTACATGGGTCATTGCTGAGGTGTTTCGATTGATCTCGGCGCAGATTGCACCGTTGGGCGGCGGTTCAGGCACCAGCCTGCCGGCTTCTATTGTGCGCTCGATTGCCAGCGGTCGCAGCGAGCGGGAAATGACAATGTACTTTCTGGCACTGGGCATTGCCGTGGCTGTACTCGGCGTCGTATATTTTTTCTTGCGGTCGCGCCGCGGTCTGGCGCTGACGGCTATTCGCGATAATGAACTGGCAGCCAGCAGCCTAGGCATCGACATCTGGCGCACCAAATTTGTGGTCTATGTAATTACAGCCGCACTCACAACCATCGTCGGCGCCATCATCTTTTTGCAGAAAATCCGTATTTCGCCCGATGCTGCTTTCAGCGTCAATGACTGGACCGCCTTCGTGATCTTCATGGTCGTCATCGGAGGCATCGGCACCATTGAGGGTCCCATTATCGGCACGATCTTGTTCTTCATCCTGCGAGAATATCTGGCCGATCTGGGGTCGATCTACCTGATGATCCTGGGTGCGGTTGCTATTCTGGTAATGCTCAAGGCGCCGAGCGGATTGTGGGGTTTCCTGAAATCAAAGTTCGACATCCAGGTTTTCCCCCTCAGCCACCGGGTGAAGGAAAATCTTTCCAAGGAGAAATCAAATGGCGCGTAAAAATAAAACAGTCATTACCTGTGCAATTACTGGCGCTATTCACACGCCGACCATGTCTGATGCTCTTCCCTACACGGCCGATGACATCGCCCAACAGGCGGTCGAAGCTGCGGAGGCTGGCGCTTCAATCTTGCATCTGCATGCCCGCCGTCCGGAAGATGGCGGTGTGTCAATTGACCCGGATAAATTTGGCGCATTTCTGCCCCGCATCAAACAAGCGACAAGTGCGGTCGTTAATCTGTCCACTGGCGGCAGTTTGCTCAACACGATCGAAGAACGCATCGGTCCGGCCATGAAGTTTTCACCGGAGATGTGTTCGTTGAATATGGGGTCCATGAATTTCTCCTTTCACCCACTGGCAAAACGTTATGACGAGTGGAAATTCGACTGGGAGAAGGAATATGTTG
>JAHEJF010000014.1 GCA_024639025.1 Ahrensia sp.
AAGTCGATGCACAGATCGACGCTGTCAATCTGCAACTGGGCGCTATGGCCGTGAGGCAATTTGACGGCACGATTGCCACTGACGGCCAACGCACGGATTTCGTCGCAGTCGCGTTGATGGCGCAGGAAAACGCACGGGTGCAAACCAAGGGTACGCTCACCCAATCAGCAAATGAGCAACTGATCGCGCTGGAAACCCTCGACTTGAAATCGGATGTCGGTAACGCGAACTTGGTCGCACCGACATCCATCTCTATCAGCGAGGGTCGCACCACAATTGATAATGCAAAGTTCAATGTGGCTGGTGGACAGATCGACATTGGCGGAAGCGTTGCGGACAATCTTGACCTGAGAATTGCGCTGTCACGATTGCCGCTGAACGTCGCCAATGCCTTCAGCGCAGGACTGGGCCTGGGTGGCACCATTGATGGCACGGTCGCGGTGTCTGGCACCACCAACGCACCACGAGCCAGTTTCAACATTTCGGGCAATTCAGTGACCACCAGACAATTGCTACAGGCGCAAATATCTCCGCTCAACGTTCAAACCAGCGGCAGCTTTAACGGCGCAGCCCGCAGTGTATCCGTTGACCGGCTGAATATCGCCAATGCGGAGGAAATCCAGCTCAGCGGCTCCGGCATCATTCCGTTGGTCGGATCCGGGCTCAATTTCAGCGCAGACGGCACTGCGCCTCTGTCGATCGGTGCCCGTTTTCTGGCATCACGCGGCGCCAGCCTTTCCGGTCAGGCTCGCTTCAATGTCACAGCGAAAGGTGCGCTCAACGCCCCCCAATTGGGCGGATTGTTGTCTATCAGCGGCGGTAGCTTGAGCGATCCGCTCTCCAATTTGAGACTGACCGATATTGGCCTAATCGCAGGCCTGTCGGGCAATCAAATTGCCATCCAACGTTTTGGCGCGCAGCTCTCAGGTGGCGGCTCAGTGACCGGCTCAGGCACTGTTGGCATTGCTGGTGACCTGCCGGCCAATTTGACGATGACATTGAACAATGCCGGCTACAGTGACGGCCAGACCTTTGCAACCACCGTCAATGGGCAACTTGCACTGGGCGGCAGTCTGCTGCGTGATCCAATCTTGTCAGGCCAGATCAATGTCGGCGAAACCGAGATCACCGTTCCGGAATCCTTTGCCAGTGGCGCAACGCTTCTTGACGTTACTCACAACCAGCCGGATGCCAGAACACAGGAAACTCTGGCAAGGCTGAAGCAGGTTACACCGCTTCCACCGCCATCGGCGCGACCCAGCGTGCTGCAACTTGATTTGAGTATTGTCGCGCCCAACAGGATATTCGTCCGTGGTCGTGGTCTGGATGCCGAGATGGGTGGCCGCCTGCTGTTGCGCGGACCGACAACCAATATCACACCATCTGGCCGATTTGAGATGCGCCGCGGCAGGCTGGCCCTGCTGGGCCAACGCTTTGATATTGACGAGGGTGCGGTTACGCTTGCCGGCACGCTCGATCCGGTGCTGTATTTTGTGGTTCAGACCCAAAGCGGTGATGTGACGTCCTTTATCACCATCAGCGGACGCGCATCTAATATTCAGGTCAGTTTCACCTCTGATCCGGAACTGCCCGAAGACGAAGTGTTGGCGCAGATCATCTTCGGCAAGAGCCTGTCTGATTTGTCACCAACGCAGATTGCCCGCCTTGCATCTGTCGCCGTTGAACTGACTGGCGGTAGCAGCCCGGGACTGGTGGATGGATTGCGCCAAGGGCTGGGGCTTGATGATCTGGATGTCGTTGAGGACTCCGAAGGCAATGCTGCCGTCCAGGCCGGCAAATATATCAGTGACAACGTGTATTTGGGCGTGCAAACCGGCCAGGAAACCGAAGCGACCATCAATCTGGACATCACCGACAGCCTGACTGCACGCGGCAGCGTCGATTCAGAGGGCGATTCAAGCTTGGGCATCTTCTTCGAGCGTGACTACTAGGGCGTGTCAGCACCAGATGTTGAAAACATTGGGAATTGGCATGATCTGAGGCACTGTCAAAGACTGACTGGCTCATAGCTGCGTGGCTATTCCAGATCCTCAACTTCGGACTGCGAGCCTTCAACCTTGGCGGCCAGGGCCGCCTCCATGAACGGATCGAGCGCACCATCGAGCACATCCTGGGGCGCCGTCGACTCAACCCCTGTCCGCAGATCCTTGACCAGTTGGTAGGGCTGCAGAACATAGGACCGGATCTGATGACCCCAACCAATGTCGGTTTTTCCATCATGCGATGCCGCTGCGGCGTCTTCGCGCTTTTTCATCTCCAGATCATACAATCTGGCGCGCAGTGCCTTCATCGCATTGGCGCGGTTTTGGTGCTGCGATTTCTCCGATGAAGTGACCACAATTCCGGTTGGGAAATGGGTGATGCGGACCGCTGAATCTGTCGTGTTGACGTGCTGACCGCCGGCGCCCGATGAGCGATAGGTGTCAATTCGGATATCCTTGTCGGCGATTTCGATTTCGATGTTGTCATCGATCACCGGATAGACGCCCACCGAGGAAAAAGAAGTGTGGCGCCGCGCATTGGAATCGTAGGGGGAAATCCGAACCAGGCGGTGCACGCCCGTTTCGGTTTTCAACCAGCCATAGGCATTGTGTCCCTTGACGAGAATTGTAGCTGACTTGATGCCAGCTTCATCACCGGATGAGTACTCCTGCAGCTCGACCTTGAAACCGCGACGTTCCGCCCAGCGGGAATACATGCGAAACAGCATGTTCGCCCAATCCTGGCTCTCGGTGCCCCCGGCGCCGGAATGTACCTCAAGAAATGTATCGCTGGAATCAAGCTCACCTGACAGCAGAGCCTCGATCGACATTTTTTCGATCTTGCCCTGCATGGCCTTGATCGTTTCTTCGGCTTCGGTGATCGTCTCCTGATCGTCCTCTTCCTCGCCCATGGCGATGAGCTCGACACTGTCGGCAAGGTTTTGATCAAATTCCTTGATCGCGCCAGTCATGTCTTCCAGGCGTTGGCGCTCCTGCATCAGCTTCTGCGCCTCACTTGCATCATTCCAAAGATCGGGATCTTCGGCACGTGCGTTCAGATATTCAAGACGTTTTGTGGCCGCATCCCAGTCAAAGATGCCTCCTCAACAGGGCAATCGCCTGCTTGATTTCATCGACCAGTGTCGAAATTTCCGCGCGCATGAAACTACCGCTTGTTCTCGGGTGCCAAATAGTGGTCCCCGGCTTTTAGAAAACAGCCAAGGTGGTTGTAAAGGCCTATTTGGTTTTGGATCAGAACAATCCACCCTGGTTTGTTTGCACAGCCTGCTGGGCTTTGGGAGAGATCTTCAGCTGACGCTCCAGTGCTTCTTCGGGTGTTTCGGAAAGAGCAAATTCCGCGCCGATGACGAAATAGGAATCGGCTGGTCCTGTACCAGGTTTGAAAGCCTCTACAATCAGGTCGCCAGCGCCTTCATCAAAAGCACGCATGCCGGTCTTGCGATTGATCTTGATGAGCGACATGCCCTCAGGCACCTTGAATTTGGTCGGTTTGACATCTTCCAGCGCCGCGCTCATGAACTGCTGGAATATGGGCGCAGCGAGCTCGCCACCTGTCGAACCGCGACCCATTGGGGTTGGTTTGTCAAATCCAACATAAACGCCAGTCACCAGATTGGGCGTGTAGCCAACAAACCAGGCGTCCTTCTCATCATTGGTTGTACCAGTCTTGCCAGCGATCGGGCGTTCGAGTGCGCGCAATTTGGTCGCCGTGCCGCGCTGTACTACCCCCTCCATCATGGAAGTGATCTGGTAGGCGGTCATCGGATCCAGGATCTGATCACGCGTATCAATCAATTCAGGCTCTTCCTGATTGAGCCAGCGTGTCGAGTTGCAGCCTTCGCAAAGTCTGCTGTCCTGTTTGTAAATGGTCTTGCCGTAGCGATCCTGAACACGGTCGATCAGAGAGGGGGTGATTTGGCGACCGCCATTGGCCAACACGGAAAACCCCGAAACCATACGCAGAACTGTTGTCTCACCCGATCCCAGCGACATGGCCAACACCGGCAGCATCTTGTCATAGATGCCAAATTGCTCGGCATATTCTGCCACGAGGCGCATACCCATGTCCTTGGCAAGGCGCACCGTCATCAGGTTACGTGAGCGTTCCACGCCCAGGCGCAATGTTGATGGTCCTGCCCCGCCACCCGAATAGTTCTTGGGTTCCCAGACACGGCCACCGGAAACAAGCTTGATCGGTGCATCCAAAATCACCGAGGCAGGCGTGTAGCCATTGTCCAACGCGGCGGCATAGACAAAGGGTTTGAAGGACGATCCGGGCTGCCTGTATGCCTGGGTGGCGCGATTGAACTGTGAATCGTAGTAGGAAAAGCCACCGGCCATTGCCAGAACACGACCAGTATTGGGATCCATCGCCACCAGGGCGCCGGATACCGATGGAACTTGCCGCAGGCCAAAGGCATCTTCTTCTTGAACATATTCGACCATGATGACATCGCCGGGTGCAACAACTTCATTGATGGATTCGGCCGTCACCCGTTTGCCATCCTCGTCACGCATCCTGAATGCCCATTTGAGATCGGATACGGCGAGCGTGCCGGTCTCACGCTTTGCATCAACGGCTCCGGAGACATCTTTTTTCGGTTGCAGACCAAATTGGACCGCTTCTTCGCCAACCGACAAAACAGCAGCAACTTTCCATTGCGGCACATCGCGATAGGTTGGCTCATCCGCCAGCGGGATGCCCCAATCGCCCGAAATGTCGATTTGCCGTTCTGCGCCACGCCAGCCCCAGTTTCGATCAAATTTGACGAGACCGTTCTGCAGCGCTTGGCGCGCCAAATCCTGCAAATCGGGATCCAGTGTGGTCCGGACAGACAGACCGCCCTCATACAGCGCATCCTCACCGTAGCGTTCGATAATTTCCTTGCGGGCCTCTTCGGTAAAGTACTCGGAGGCAAACACTGAGGCGCCGGAACGTCTGAAATTCACATCGAGCCCCTTGGCTTGTGCGATCTCGGCCTCCTGCTCGGTGACATATCCATTGTCGACCATGCGATCGATAATCCAGTTGCGGCGATCCAGAGCCGCTTCTGTGTCATCGAAGGGATGATAGTTGCTGGGCGCTTTTGGCAGCGTAGCCAAATAGGCCGCCTCATGCAGATCAACCTCATTGATGGACTTGCCAAAATAGGTCAGAGAAGCGCCTGCCAATCCGTAGGCCCCTGCCCCGAAGAATATCTCGTTGAGATAAAGCTCCAGAATTCTGTCTTTGGAATAGGCTTGCTCAATACGAAACGCCAGAATTGCTTCCTTGATCTTGCGATCAACAGTGCGATCCCGCGTCAGAAGGAAGTTCTTGGCGACCTGCTGTGTGATGGTTGAGGCGCCGATCAGGCGTCTGTTGTTGCGGTAGTTCTCGATATTGGTGACCATGGCGCGGGCCAGTGCGAAGAAATCAACGCCGCGATGCTTGTAGAAGTTTTTGTCTTCAGCCGACAGAAAAGCCGCCTTGACGCGATCCGGCACCGCCTGAATCGGGATATACAAGCGGCGTTCGCGTGCAAACTCGCCCATCAACTGCCCATCCACCGAATGGATACGTGTGGTCACCGGCGGTTCGTATTTGGACAAAACTTCATAGTCAGGCAATTCCTTGGATAGGTCACCCACATAGATGAACACACCTGCCGCAACCAGGAGAAAAAATACGACACCTATGCCGAAAAAATAGCCAAGTAGCCTGATCATGTTGCGCTGTTACCTGTATGGACCAATTACGGTCTGAGATCTCTCAATCTGTCCCCGCTTGAACGCCAAAATAGACCGGAAGATGGCATGAGCCAATCCATCGGACGATATTCTCTCGTATGGTTGGGAATCGTTGCCGAAGTGCAACATTACTCTGGGGCTTGATGATCTGGACCTTGGAACTGTCACTTCGACACCCGTTGTTCCGCTATTTCTCTGCCCGACAGAGCGGCGAAGCTCTCTACCGCACTGGCTATCTGCGTTGCAACCTTGGCACGCCAATCTTCCTGATTCAGCAACTTTTCGTCATCTGCATTGGACAAAAACCCCAATTCGATCAACACAGATGGCACATCCGGCGCCCGCAATACTCTGAATCCGGCGTGGCGATGCGGGTTTTTGATCATCCGGACCTCATCGCTGATCGAATCAACGGCCAAACGAGCAAATTGTACTGAGAACCCCAATGTTTCGCGTCGAGCCAGGTCGATAAGGATGTCCGAAACGTCATCTGGCTGGTCCTCAAAGGTCAATCCGGCAATGGCGTCTGACTTGTTTTCCGATTCGGCAATCTCTGCAGCCACGCTGTCTGATGCTTTTTCGGAAATCGTATATACGGTCGCACCCCTGACATAACGCTGTCTGACCGAGTCAGCATGAATGGAGACAAACAAATCGGCATTGTGCTGCCGCGCAAACTGCACTCGATCGTTCAGCGGAATGAAAATATCGCTATCACGGGTCATAATGACCTCGATACCGGGTCGGGTCTCCAGTTCAGCCTTTAATTCCCTTGAAAACGCCAGCGTTATCTCTTTCTCAATTGTGCGGCCACGCCCGAGCGCGCCCGTATCAATACCGCCATGTCCCGGATCAACAACGATGCGGAAGGCGCCGCTGCGTGATGGTGCCGCTGACGGATCGCCCAGGCGGCCTGACTTGCCGTCGCGATTGACAACAGCGCTGGTACGCATTCGATCCAAAAGCGCGGCTTTGAATGTTTCGGCGTCGGACAATGCCAGATCTACAATAATCCGGTGTGTGTTGGTTTCGGCGTTCTCGACATTCTCAATGTTCACGATTCTAAACGGCTGCTCTACTTCGAAGATGATCCGCGAATTGACTTCGCTCATATCGCCCCATCTCAAGTCGGAAACCATGCCAGTCCAGCGTTCTGGCTCGGGATCGAAGCCAAATCCGATGCGGTCAAAATCGAGCACAAGGCGCCAAGGATGCTCCAGCAATTGCGGCATGCCGACAACCGGGCGATCAAAATCAACAATAATGCGGCTGGCTTCCTTATCGCCGGCAACACGGACATCCAATGCTATTGGTATTTCAAACTGTGCATGGGCCGAAAACGATGTAAATACGGCCAGAATGATGATCGCGAGCGCGAATATGCGCGCAATCAACCAACGCATCGGTGATGCGGGTTCGCGCAACCAATTATCGCTTGTATCGAGCCCCCAAGGGTACAAGATTTGGCTCCAGATTTCAGTTCACCACCACGCCCCAGGGACGCCAATCGCCTTAAATTCACCAAAAACCCTAGACACTTATGGTTAATAGGTATTTACCACAAGGATCGGCAATTGGCTGAATTCCTTCTATTGATAGCGCAAATTGGCAACAAATTGGAACTCACGGTTTTTACCTTAGTGACGAACAAGTAAGTCCAAAACAAAAATAATTACTACTTCAAATGAAAACGCTTGCGACTTCAGTGGCAAGAACCTAAGTTTAGGGTGTGTCCGATGAAGATTCATGCGTGGCACCTCAAGAATTTACCGATGGTCGAAGAGAGACCAAAGGTTTTTAGGATCACATGATCCCGGCCTGTACAGTCAGGCAAAGTCACCGATCGGCCTTTAGAACCGATCATAAAAATAGAAGAATGCCGGAACGGCCATGGGAATGTACACAAACGCAATTGAAGGATCAGCACTGCACAGGGCAGGCGACCTTGTTGCGACTACCATCCGCCAGTTCAACGGCTCACACAACAAATCAGTCCAAGACAGCATTATACGCCGCGTACGGTTGCCAAATGCCCCGTGCAGACAATTGAATGGCGCTGTCTGGACTGCCGGAATACAAAAACATGTCCAACAAAATGCTTATCGATTCCTCCCACCCGGAGGAAACTCGGGTTGTCGTTGTTAAAGGAAATCGTCTCGAAGAATTCGACTTTGAATCACAACATAAACACCAAATCCGCGGGAACATCTATCTCGCAAAAGTAACCAGGGTAGAACCGTCCCTTCAGGCCGCGTTTGTTGACTATGGCGGCAATCGTCATGGTTTCCTCGCATTTAGCGAAATCCACCCTGACTATTACCAAATCCCCCTCGCCGACCGTCAGGCGTTGCTTGAAGAAGAAGCCGCCCTGGCCAGTGAAGATGCCGAGGACGACGATGCGGCTGCCGAAGCTGCCACGCAGCAAAAGAGCAGCAAAGGTCGCAGGCGCGGCAGAGGCCGTGGCAGAAGAAACAGCTCCCGTGGCGGTGCGACAAGCACACCCGAGGCTGAACTCGTTGCCTTTGACGACATTCTTGCGGCTTACGAGAAGCGCGGCGACTCCATCCCCGCTGCCATCGACGGTGGCGAAGTCATCAGTGAAGATGCAGCTGGCGCGGAGGCAAATGGATCAGATGATGATGATCTGGAATCCATTGCGGAAGCAGTTGATGTTGTCACCGACGATGACGATGCAATTGAAGAAGTGCGCCCGCGGCGGCGTTCATCGCGCCGTCAATACAAGATTCAGGAAGTTATCAAGCGCCGCCAGGTCATTCTGGTCCAGGTCGTCAAGGAAGAGCGCGGCAACAAGGGCGCTGCGCTGACCACCTATATGTCACTGGCTGGCCGCTATTCGGTCTTGATGCCCAACACCGCCCGTGGCGGCGGTATCTCGCGCAAAATTACCAATACGTCTGACCGCAAACGTCTCAAAGATATGGTCAAGGAGCTCGAAGTGCCAAAAGGCATGGGGGTCATCTTGCGTACAGCGGGTGCCAACCGGACCGGCAACGAGGTCAAGCGTGACTATGAGTATCTGATGCGCCTGTGGGACACCGTGCGTGACCTGACCTTGTCTTCCTCGGCACCGGCCCTGGTCTATGAGGAGGGCAATCTGATCAAGCGTTCGATCCGCGATCTGTTCAACAAGGATATCAAGGAAATCGTTGTCGCAGGCGAAGCGGCATACCGCGAAGCCAAAGACTTCATGAGCATGTTGATGCCTTCCAGCGCCAAGCTGGTCAAACCGTGGAAGGACAGCTCGCCCATCTTTGCGCGAACCGGGATGGAAGCGCAGCTCGACAAGCTGATGACACCGCAGGTGACACTGAAATCGGGTGGATACATCATCATCAACCAAACTGAAGCGCTTGTTGCGATCGATGTGAACTCAGGTAAATCGACACGCGAGCACTCGATTGAGGAAACCGCCGTTGCAACCAATCTCGAGGCTGCAGAGGAAGTTGCGCGCCAGTTGCGCTTGAGGGACTTGGCAGGCCTGATTGTTGTTGACTTCATCGACATGGAAGAAAACCGCAACAATCGGGCGGTGGAAAAGAAGCTGAAAGACTGCCTGAAGCACGATCGGGCACGCATTCAAGTGGGCCGGATATCGCATTTTGGTCTGTTGGAGATGAGCCGTCAGCGCATGCGCGCCAGTGTTCTGGAAAGCACGATGAAACTTTGTGATCATTGTGCGGGAACGGGCCTTGTTCGCTCGGCACAATCGGTGGCGCTCCATGTTATTCGCTCCATCGAAGAATATCTGATCAAGAACGACAAAAACCACATCACCGTTCGCACATCTGGCGAAACGGCCCTTTATATCCTCAACGAAAAGCGCGCCTCCTTGCTGGATATGGAGGATCGCTTTGGTCTGAACATTGAAATTGCCATTGATGATTCGGTTGGAACCGACATGGTGGAGATTGACCGTGGCGAGGTTTCAAATCTCCCCAAACGCGCGGTTACCCATGTCACCATGGATTATGAAGACAGTGACGCGGATGGCGACGAAGCCGAAGTGGAGGCTTTTGCATCCGAAGATGGCGAAAGCGAGCATCAACCCAAGAAACGGCGCCGTCGTCGCCGCGGTGGCAAGAGCCAGGACAAGCAGGCCGGAACAGATGAGGGTTCGGATCAAAGCGCGTCAGGCGTTGCAACTGCCGGCGAAAGGTCTGACTCTGATGGCGATAATGGCGATAACCGCGGTAAGAAACGCCGCCGCTCTCGCGGCAGACGTGGTGGACGCAATCGCAAGGGTCGTTATGGCCGAATTCCAAATGTCGAGATTATCGGACCGATGGTCGAGATTGTAGCAGCCTATGACGCGGCCAATCAAAACGAGACTCCTGCACCTGTTGCGCGTACCGAGATAGCTGAGCAGCATGCGCCTGAAGAATCCGTTACACAAAGCGAAGACGTGCCTGGTGCAGACGAAACCAAAACTGTTGATCGGTCTGAACCAGCGCCCCAAACCGACGCGCAAGTCATCGAAATCAACGTTGCGCCCGTCGAAGAAGCGGATGAAACAACCGTTGAACCAGCCCTGGAAAACGGTACCGCAGAGGATGAAAAAGCGACACGTGTACGTGCCACAGCATCCAACATCAATTTGGATGTTGAGCCCGTGGTCGTGACTGCCAGCGGTGATGAGAAACCGAAGAAAAAAGGTGGTTGGTGGTCTCGATAACTACCAAATTTGTTAATTATTTGCTTTAAAAACTCGCATGAACTTAATGTTTATGCGGGTTTTCTTTACTTGATCCAGCTTTCCATTCGATCCAACGCCCGGCTGATGACATCAAACTCACCGGCATAAGAAAAACGCATGTAGCGCGCGCCGTTTTCGGTATCAAAATCGAGGCCAGGCGCTGCGGCCACGTGAATTTCCTCAAGCATGCGCTTGGCAAAGCTCATACTGTCATTTGTGTGAGCCGAAACATCACACCAGGCGTAAAACGCTCCATCAGGCGGTGATGCGAACGGCATGTCCAGTTTGGGCAGCTTTTCCATGAGCAATTTGCGATTGGCGCGGTAGACCTTTCGTACGTCTTCCAGTTCCTGCGTTCCTTTGAATGCCTCAATACAGGCAATCTGGCTGAGTTCCGGCGCTGAGATGTACAGGCTTTGCGCCAGGCGTTCGATCGGTCGCACCATCTGTTCAGGCAGCACCATCCAACCAACGCGCCATCCAGTCATGCAGTAAAACTTGGAGAACGAATTTATGACGATCGCCTGATCGCTTAACGAAGCGGCGGTTACATCGGGCGCAACATAGTTCAGCCGGTGGTAAATCTCGTCCGAGATGAAGGCAATGCCTTCTTGCGCGCAGACTTCAATGATGTTCTTAAGCTCGCTCTCGCTGACAATTGAGCCGGTTGGATTGGCCGGACTTGCAATCATCAGGACATCTATGGGCTTTTGCCGGTGCTGTGTGATCAGTGCATCCAAATCGAACGCACTGTCTGTATTGCCAGTCGAAGGTATTTCCACCGCTTCCAGCGACAATGATTTGATAATGTTGCGATAGGCCGGGTATCCAGGCGATGAGATTGCAATGCGGCCTGATGGCTCAGTCAGAGCAAGAAACGCAAGGGAAAACCCAGCGGAAGACCCATTTGTCACCGCAATGCGGCTGGCAGGCACCTGGAGTTTGTAATGCTCCCAATAATGGTCTGCGATTGCCTGTCGCGTATCGTCCCGTCCGAGCGCATTGGTGTAGCCCAGCACATTGTCCATGGCCGCAGTCGCAGCAGCTTGACGCACACCAAGAGGTGGCTTTGTGCCGGGTTGGCCAACGGCCAGTGACAGCACTTCATGGCCCTGGCTTTTCAGCGCATTGGCGCGGGCCAGCACGTCCATGGCATGGAACGGTTCAACATCACCGCGGAGAGACAATTTTGGTGGCACTTTAAATCCCCCAACCAACATGCATTCACTATCGTGTTAGCTGCCATGTTTTGGCTTTTTTTGACGGCAAAACAACGCTAAACATCAATTCCGGCTTTACCAGATCACTATGTCGGTTTGCATTAAAAGAAAAGGCATTGCCAATTGGTAAGACCATATTCCCCAAGCAGGTTGAGCCCTGAACCAGGCCTTGGTCGTCGCATCGCAATTATTCTGCTGGCTTGCGTTATCAGCCTGGGCGCACTGAATCCCAGTCAAGCGCAGCCCCGCAACTTGCCAATTGTACGTGATGCAGAGATCGAAGCGCTGCTGGTTGACTACATGGTACCCCTTCTACGCGCCGCTGGCGTGTCCAGAAAACGCACGGACGTGGTTCTGGTAAACTCGAAGAGTTTCAATGCCTTTGTTTCGGGACGAAAAATATTCATCAATCTGGGTGCAATTGTGCAGTCGGACACGCCCAACGAGCTGATCGGGGTTCTGGCGCATGAAATCGGTCACCTTGCCGGGGGTCACCAGGACCGGCTACGCCAGCAATTGGACCGGGCCCAAACGATCGCAACCGTTTCGACCATTCTTGGTTTGGGTGCAGCTGTAGCGGCGGGCGCTTCGGGATCAAGGCAAGGTGTGGGTGCTGGTGCCGGTTTGGCCGCAGGAGGCACTGAGGCAGCAAGGCGCGGTCTTTTATCCTATCAACGCACCGAGGAGCTGGCGGCTGATCGCGCAGCTGTCAGCTATCTGAATCGGACCAAACAGTCACCACGCGGCATCCTGAAGACCTTTGAATCCTTTCAGAAGAACCTGGCACTCATTCAGGACAGGATCGACCCCTACCGCCTCAGCCACCCGTTACCACGGGAACGCATTTCAGCGCTTCAATCGATCGCGCGCGCAAGCCCCTATTTCGACAAAAAGGATCCCGCGTCTCTACAGCTGCGACATGACAAGGCGCGTGCCAAAATACTGGCATACACCTATGGCCCTGACGCGGTTGAACAGCTGTTGGGCGATGCTTCCAGTTCGACCGCGCTTAAATATGGACGGACGATTTCAACGTTTTTGTATCGCAATCCCCGCGATGCCATCTCGCAAATTGATGCTCTTATTCGCGCCGAGCCCAGAAACCCCTATTACCACGAGATAAATGGAGAGGTTTTGCTCAAGTCGCAGGATGCGCAAGGCGCTGTCAAAGCGTTTACGAGAGCCGTTCAGCTGGACGGTGGCAAGTCACCGACCATGCTGGTTGCGCTTGGGCACGCACTGGTACTTACCGGCGATGAAACCAATATTCGCCGCGCTGTTGGCGAGTTGGAGGTCGCGGTTTCGCTTGATCCCAATAACCCGCGCGCTTACCGCCATCTTGCCATGGCCTATGGCCGACTTGGCGACTCAGGCAGTGCAAATCTGGCCACGGCTGAACAGAATTTTTACTCGGGACAGTATAAGACGGCCAAGCAATTTGCTGCACGGACGAAACGCTCATTTAAGAAAAACGCGCCGCAATGGCTTCGTGCGGATGATATCATGCGTTTCAAACGCTAATTGAGAACGGAACCCATATGACCCTCACCTCTGGATTGACGCGTATCAAAATTTCTATGGTTGCCTGTGCCGTTGGTGCACTGATCGCAATGGCACATGGAACAGACGCACTTGCATTTGATGAAGCCGAGAAGGAAGAGATTGGCCAAATCGTGCGGGATTACCTCCTGCAAAATCCGGAAATCATGATCGAGGTGCAGCAGGCCCTGCAAGCAAAACAAGAAGCTGAAGCGGCGAACCGTATCGCTCAAACCTTGTCAGAATCCAACCAGGAGCTATTCAACGATCCAATCGATCCGGTTTTTGGCAAAGCAGACGGCGATGTGACTGTTGTGGAGTTTTTTGATTACAATTGCGGGTTCTGCCGCCGCGGCCTGGCGGATATGGAATACATCATCACCAATGATGACAATGTGCGCTTTGTTCTCAAGGAGTTTCCCATCTTTGGGCCCAATTCCACTGCCGTGCATACTGTTGCCATGGCGTTTCACAGTATCGCGCCCGAGAAATACTATGACTATCATGTTTCGATGATGCGCCAGGAA
>JAHEJF010000015.1 GCA_024639025.1 Ahrensia sp.
TCTGGTGAAGCAACTGAAAGTAGACCGCTTGCCGTCTTGGCATCCTGGCCCAACTTGCTCATCAGCACTTCAATTTCATCGCTTGTCAG
Source organism: Ahrensia sp. (assembly GCA_024639025.1). Taxonomy (GTDB): domain Bacteria; phylum Pseudomonadota; class Alphaproteobacteria; order Rhizobiales; family Rhizobiaceae; genus Ahrensia. The sequence continues at coordinate 90 of JAHEJF010000015.1, forward strand.
CTCTGCTCGCTTCAACATTGTCCAATTCCATTTATTGAGCGGGTCTTTTACACGCGTGAACAAGTTAGGGCAATGATTTCGGACATGAGAAAAGTTGGTGGCTGGCTTCAGCAAAACTGTTCGAGCTGTCCAACTGAGGCGTTGCCTATTTGCTAAGCAATGGATCTACGTGCTCATGACCATGTCGTCGCGATGGACCATCGCTGCGCGAGGTGAATAGCCGATGACATCTTCAATTTCGCTTGTTTTCAAGCCAACGATCTGGGACGCTTCGTCTGAATCATAGGAAACCAATCCGCGGGCGATTTCGAGCTTGGATCCTTCGAGCAGGATTGCCACCGTATCACCGCGCGCAAATGTGCCTTCTACGGTCTTGACGCCCGCCGGCAGCAGCGATTTGCCGCTCTGGAGCGCCTTTTGCGCACCTGCATCAACAAAGATCAGTCCCTTTGGTGCAAGATTACCGGCAATCCAGCTCTTCCAGGCTGATTTGGGCGCTTTTACGGGCTTGAAGAATGTGGCACGTGCGCCTTCTTCGAAAGCCCGAAGTGGATGGTTGACCTTTCCATTGGTGATGATCATCGCGGCGCCAGCCTGGTTGGCAATTTTTGCCGCGTCAATTTTTGTCCGCATGCCGCCACGAGACAGATCTGACCCGGCGCTGCCTGCCATGGCTTCGATTTCGGGTGTGATGGCGTCGACGACGGGCAAGTGTTCCGCTGCAGGGTTTTGTGCCGGTGGCGCTGTATAAAGGCCATCCACATCCGACAGCAGAACCAGCAAGTCCGCATCCATCATCGTCGCCACGCGCGCAGCCAGCCGGTCATTGTCGCCATAGCGAATTTCACTTGTCGCGACAGTGTCGTTCTCGTTGATGATCGGTATGGCGCCAAGTTTGAGCAGCTCACCAAGGGTTGCCCTTGCATTGAGATATCGCCGGCGGGATTCGGTATCTTCCAGCGTGAGCAGGATCTGGGCACCAATCAAGCCATGTGCGCTCAGCGTGTTGTTCCAGGCGGGCGCCAGGGCAATCTGACCGACGGCAGCTGCTGCCTGGTTTTCTTCCAGCTTGAGCGCACCCGATGGCTGATTGAGCACAGAGCGACCCAATGCGATGGCGCCAGATGAAATGATCATCACTTCGCAACCCGCCTTTTGCAGGGCTGCAACATCTGAACACAGGCTTTCGAGCCACTCAGATCGGAGTCCTGTGTGTTGATCCACCAGCAAGGCAGATCCAACCTTGATTGCGATGCGTTTGTAAGTGTTCAACTTGCGCATGAGCTACCGCACCCATCGGCTGTCGGGTTCGGGTGGATTTTCTTCCAGGCGATCAGCTTGAATATGGCGCATCAGTGCTCGGAGTACATCATCGACACCGGCATGTGTCACCGCCGAAAGCAATAGTGGTTTTTGGCCCGATGCCTTTTCCAAAGCAGTCAGTTTCTCTGCCTGCTCTTCCTCGCTGAGAATGTCCGCTTGCGAAAGGGCGACCACTTCTGCCTTCTGTTCGAGTTCGAGTCCATGCCCATAGGCGTCCAGTTCCCTGCGGACAATCTTATAGGCTTTTGCAACATCGTCTTCCTGCGCTGAAACCAAATGCAGCAAGACCCGGGTTCGTTCGACATGGCCAAGAAACCGGTCGCCAATGCCGACGCCTTCATGGGCGCCTTCAATCAGCCCGGGGATATCGGCCAGCACGAATTCCTTTTGATCGATCCGTACCACACCCAAGCCGGGATGCAATGTTGTGAAGGGATAGTCGGCGATTTTTGGTTTTGCCGCCGTAACGGTCGCCAAAAACGTTGATTTTCCAGCATTTGGCAATCCAACCAGCCCGGCATCAGCTATCAGCTTGAGACGCAACCAGATCCACTTCTCTACGCCTGATTGTCCCGGGTTGGCGTGACGCGGCGCCTGATTGGTGGAGGATTTGAAATGTGCGTTGCCGAAACCACCATTGCCGCCCCTGGCAAGCAGAAAGCGCTGACCGACTTCGGTAAGGTCGCAGATCATGGTCTCGTTGTCCTCTTCGAAAACCTGCGTACCCACTGGCACAGAAAGGACCTTGTCGGCACTTTTCTTGCCCGTCATGTTGCGGCCCATGCCGTGCACACCGGTTGGTGCCTTGAAATGCTGGGCGTAGCGATAATCAATCAGTGTGTTGAGGCCATCGACGCATTCGACCCAGACGTCACCGCCACGACCACCATCGCCGCCATCGGGTCCACCGAACTCGATGTATTTTTCGCGCCTAAATGATACAGCGCCGGCTCCGCCGTCGCCGGAACGGATATAAACTTTGGCCTGATCAAGGAATTTCATGGGTTTGACACTGCACACGCTAGAGTTTGACGGCAGTGTCTAGCGCATCATGCGCAAAAGTGCGAGCAAGTTTTTGGCCTAATTGGGGGTTTGAAACCCGTACCAAGCTGCGTGAGCATTTGTTCGCTTTGATTGGTTGACCGAGCGTTACCGCTTGAAATCCACTCTGACCGACGCAACTGGCAATGGTCCCTTGAATACTCTGGCGGTGTTTTTGAGCGTCCTGCCGTCGGCACTCAATTCCAGCGTGTCATAGAACCGCACAATGTTTCTACCTTCACCGGGATCCAGATCGACCAGATAGTTGAAATAACCCTTGTTGCCAATCACTGATACGATCGTTTCTCCGATCACATCTTCCCGGGTTCCAGTGTAGGTGTTCCATCCTTTCTTGGTGAAACGCCATGTTTTCGTGTCGGTCTCGCCATCGTCAAAGAAGAAGTCTTCGCGAAGGACGAGTGTCTTGCCATCCCATCTTCCGTTGAGTTTGACGGAGAAGTTGCGCTCAAGGCCCGTGATTGTCTTTAAACTGGCAGTCGCGCTGGTGCGGCCCTTGAAAAATTCCTCGAGGCGCAGATCTTTGGCAGCAGACGAGCCTGTCGCCATAAATACAGCAAGAGCGGCAGTGACTAGAATACGCAATACGGGCATGATCAAACTCCTTGTTTGATCCGCCTACGCTTTCAAGGGCTTGGCGGATCATGTGACAAGGATTCAATCTTATTGTGAAGCTCTTTGGCTTTCTTCGGCCTTTTTGGCCAACCAGATTTCACGCTCGAGACTGTGGCGCTCAATCGGGACTCTTCCCGCGACCCGTGAATCCATCTCATCGAGGCCCAGGAACTCAAAACCCTGCTTTTGCAACACTTTACGTGATGCCGGGTTATTGGTCCGGCAAGCAGCAAGCACGACATCGGTCTCTGTTACCCGAAACGCCAGGTCAACCAAGGCGCTGGCAGCTTCTGTTGCATACCCTTTGCCCCAAAAAGCCTGGCCCAACCAGTAACCGATCTCCAATCCCCCGAACCGCGCACGATTTTCAACAGAACCCATGCCGATCAGGCGACCGGTTTCGGTGACAGTGATGGCGTAGATGCAGCCTTCGTTCTGGCCGTTTTCAAACCCCTCGATGAATGCAAGAGCATCGTCTTGAGTGTAAGGATGGGGCATACGCGAGGTCATTTCGGCAATTTGACGATCATTGCCAATAATGGCGAGGTCCTCGATGTCGGCCCGATGAGGTGGACGCATCATTAACCGCTTGGTCTCGAGAACAGGCGTTTCAAGATCAAAGGCTGAAGAATTGGACACAATATTGGTTTGAGCGATCATAGACCTTACTCGCTGGTAAAAAAAGGGAGCGGAACGTTTGTTCAACTCCCCTTACATCTTACTCAAATGACCCGGGGTTATGGAACACCGGGCAGAATTTTCCCGGATTATTCGGCGGCTTCCTGCACTGGCATCACAGATACATAGGTGCGGCCGTTTGCCTTTTTTCGGAATTCCACAGCGCCTGAGGATTTCGCAAAAATCGTATGATCCTTGCCGATACCAACATTCTCACCGGGATGCCACTTGGTGCCACGCTGACGGATGATGATATTGCCCGGAATGACGCTCTCGCCACCGAACTTCTTGACGCCGAGGCGCTTTGATTCTGAATCGCGACCGTTTCTTGACGAGCCGCCGGCTTTTTTATGTGCCATTTTTGTTCTCCTGCCGCTTTCGCGGTTTGGTTGCCTCGATTGATGAACCACCAATGGGCAGATTCTGCGTTCTTATGGGCTTTCGCCCGTTCAGGTTCAAGTCCTAAGCCACAATCGTTGATTACTTCTTGATCAATTCTTTGGCTTGAGCTTGCCAATCTGTGATCTGCTCAGCAGAAAACGGCATGTTTTCGTCAACTGTGGCGATCTCTGCCTTGGTCAGCTTGGCGATTTGCGCGAATGTTGTGATTCCTTGCTCATTCAACTGGCCTTCAGCAACCGGACCAATACCCTTGATATCGGTCAGCTTGTCCTTGTCGCCCTTTGGTGCCGTAAACAGCGGCGCTGCAGCGGCAGGCGCGCTTTCAGTCTTCTTGGCTTCTGCCTTCGGCGCTGCTGCTTTTGCCGGTGCATCAGCTTCTTTCTTTGCGGCGGGCTTTTTGGCTGCGGCTTTTTTTGCCGGTTTTGCGCCACCGGTCAGAATGTCTGTGATGCGCACTGTGGTCTCAAACTGACGATGGCCGCGCTTGCGACGCGAGTTTTGGCGACGACGCTTCTTGAATGCGATGATTTTTCGGCCGCGGCCCTGTTTGATAATCTCGGCAACAACGGTCGCACCATCCACTTCGGGCGCACCAATTGTCACTTCGGCGCCATTGCTGACCATCAAAACATTGGTAAATTCCACCTGAGCGCCTTCTTCGCCCTCAAGCAGTTCAACCTTAAATTCATCATTGGCAGCAACGCGGTACTGTTTGCCACCGGTTTTAATGACTGCGAACATCGTTTTTCCTTTCGTGTTCATGCCAGCTCTTACGCAAGTGTGACCATGCGCAGGCCGTCTTCTTGGAGTCGTTCCGGTTATGATTGGATTGGTCATTGGGCCGCGTGCAAAAGCAAGCGGCGCGATCAATGCCGCGCCAACGGGGCCTCTATGATCGGAATTGGGCGTCGAGTCAAGACTTTACCTATCGCAAAGTTTGTTGGAAAAGGGCGCTGCAGTCAAAACTCGAGAGAATCAAAATGACCTATGTGCCCGCTGAAAATCGTTATGAAAAAATGACATACCGCTATTGCGGCAAATCCGGCCTGAAGTTGCCAGTAATTTCACTGGGACTTTGGCACAATTTCGGCGGTGACACGCCGCATGACACCAAGCGGGCCATCTGCCAGACAGCCTTTGACAATGGCATCACCCATTTTGATCTCGCCAACAATTATGGACCGCCTGCTGGCAGTGCCGAGGAAGCTTTTGGTGAAATATTGCGAACAGACTTTCGCGGTTATCGGGATGACTTGATCATTTCGTCGAAGGCTGGCTATCTCATGCGATCCGGGCCTTACGGCGAATGGGGAAGTCGAAAATACCTGATCTCCTCCTGCGATGCGAGTTTGCAGCGCATGGGGCTTGAATACGTTGATATTTTTTACTCCCACCGGTTTGATCCCGATACGCCCCTGGAGGAAACGATGGGCGCGCTCGATCAAATCGTTCGATCGGGAAAGGCGCTGTATGCAGGTATTTCCTCCTACAATTCGGAGCGCACGAAAGAGGCGGCACAAATTTTGCACGATCTGGGTACGCCATGCCTGATCCATCAACCCAGCTACAACATGCTCAACCGTTGGGTAGAGCGCGATGGCTTGCTCGATACGCTTGAGGATGAAGGCATCGGTTCGATTGCCTTCACGCCGTTGGCACAGGGCATTTTGACAAACAAATATCTCAAGGGCGTTCCGGCAGGTAGCCGCGCCAGTCAGGGCAAGTCGTTGAGTGAATCAATGTTGACTGAAAGTGCGCTGGGAAGTGTCAGGGCGCTGCATGGAATCGCTGAAAAACGCGGCCAGACGCTGGCGCAGATGGCGCTGGCCTGGGTGTTGCGGGAAGGCCGTATCACGACCGCCCTCATCGGCGCATCAAAACCCAGCCAGGTCATTGATTGTGCCGGCGTTGTCAATAATTTGGAGTTCACTGCAGACGAGCTTTCTCAAATTGAGAAAATCACACAGGAAGAGGACATCAATCTGTGGGCGCGATCTTCAGAAGAAGTGTGACGACATTACTTGCATGACAAATGGCTGTCTTGTTTGCACTGCACAAAAATTGTTTCTATAAAAGCTGAAAACCCATCTTTCCATCGGGGAAACCACCGTGGCTATCAAAAAAATTCTTGTCGCCAACCGTTCCGAAATTGCAATTCGGGTGTTCAGGGCGGCCAATGAGCTTGGCATCAAAACCGTTGCGATTTGGGCAGAAGAAGACAAGCTTGCACTGCACCGGTTCAAGGCCGATGAGTCCTACCAGGTTGGTCGCGGGCCGCATCTGGAGAAAGACCTGGGCCCCATCGAGAGCTATCTTTCAATCGATGAAGTGTTGCGGGTAGCACGCATATCCGGTGCAGATGCTATTCACCCCGGTTACGGCCTGTTGTCGGAGAGTCCTGAATTCGTTGATGCCTGTAAAGAGGCAGGTATCACCTTTATCGGTCCGAAACCTGAGACCATGCGGTCACTTGGCAACAAGGTTGCCGCGCGCAATCTGGCGATATCTGCCGGGGTACCCGTGGTGCCAGCGTCGGATCCGCTGCCTGATGACATGAAGGAAGTAAAGAAGCTGGCGGCCAAGATTGGCTATCCTGTGATGCTGAAGGCATCATGGGGCGGTGGCGGACGCGGTATGCGCGCCATTTTCTCGGAAGACGAGGTCGAGAACGAAGTGCTTGAAGCCAAGCGTGAGGCCCGCTCTGCGTTCGGCAAAGACGAGGTCTACTTTGAGAAACTGGTCCAAAATGCCCGGCACGTTGAAGTGCAGATTTTGGGCGATACACACGGAAATGCAGTGCATCTTTGGGAACGGGACTGCTCCATTCAACGGCGCAACCAGAAAGTGGTGGAACGCGCGCCGGCGCCATATCTTTCATGGGAACAGCGCAAGGAACTGTCTGACTATGGTCTGAAGATCGCCAATGCAACCAGCTACATTGGAGCAGGAACCGTCGAATTCCTCATGGACAAGGATTCCGGTGCCTTTTATTTCATCGAGGTAAATCCAAGGGTTCAAGTTGAGCATACGGTGACCGAGGAGGTCACTGGCATCGATATCATCAAGGCCCAAATACACATTCTTGAAGGGCATGCGATCGGTACGCCCGAATCTGGTGTCCCAAAGCAGGAAGATATCAAACTCAACGGACATGCATTGCAGTGCAGGATTACGACCGAAGATCCAGAACAGAATTTTATACCGGATTATGGTCGTATCACGGCTTATCGCGGTGCGACTGGATTCGGCATCCGACTGGATGGCGGTACCGCCTACTCAGGCGCGGTGATCACCCGCTTCTATGATCCATTGCTGGAGAAAGTCACAGCCTGGGCGCCAACTGCGCAGGAAGTCATCGCCCGCATGGACAGGGCGTTACGTGAGTTCCGCATTCGCGGCGTGGCGACCAATTTGACGTTTCTTGAAGCGATCATTTCTCACCCCCTGTTCAAGTCAAACGAATATACGACGAAATTTATCGACAATACGCCCGAGCTTTTTGAACAGGTTAAGCGTCAGGACAGGGCGACCAAGCTTCTGACTTATATTGCTGATGTTTCGGTCAATGGGCATCCAGAGACGAAAGACCGACCGTTGCCAAAAGAGGGCAGCCCCGCGCCCGTGGTCCCCTGGACCAACAAAAAAATGCCCGAAGGCGGTACGAAGCGAAAACTTGACGAACTCGGACCAGTTGGCTTCGCCAAATGGTTGCGCGCCCAAAAGCAAGTGCTGATTACTGACACAACCATGCGTGATGGTCACCAAAGCCTGCTTGCGACGCGCATGCGCACCAATGATATCGTTGCCGTTGCAGGAACCTATGCACGCGCTCTGCCTGAACTGCTTTCGCTGGAATGTTGGGGTGGCGCAACGTTTGACGTCTCGATGCGGTTTCTGACCGAAGACCCCTGGGAGCGTCTTGCACTTGTCCGGGAACAGGCGCCCAATATTCTGCTGCAGATGCTTCTGCGCGGTGCCAATGGTGTGGGCTACACAAACTATCCTGACAATGTGGTGAAACACTTTGTGCGGCAGGCTGCGGCTGGCGGGATCGAACTGTTCCGCGTGTTTGACTGCCTGAACTGGGTCGACAATATGCGGGTGTCGATGGACGCTGTCGCTGAAGAAAACAAGATCTGTGAAGCGACGCTCTGTTACACGGGTGACCTGCTTAATTCTGCACGACCGAAATATGATCTGAAATACTATACAGGCCTGGCAAAAGAACTGGAAGCTGCCGGCGCTCACATGCTCTGCGTCAAGGACATGGCCGGCCTGCTCAAGCCCGCCGCCGCGACGCAATTGTTCAAGGCGCTGCGGGAAGAAACAGATCTGCCACTCCATTTCCATACCCACGACACTTCTGGCATCGCGGCGGCGACTATTCTGGCTGCGGTGGACGCTGGAGTAGATGCCGTTGATGCAGCGATGGATGCGTTCTCGGGCAATACATCACAGCCATGTCTTGGTTCAATCGTGGAGGCCTTGCGTGGATCGGAACGTGACAGCGGCCTTGATGCTGAATGGATCCGCAAGATCTCTTTCTACTGGGAAGCTGTGCGGGACCAATACGCTGCATTTGAATCCATCAGCCAAAGCCCGGCGTCTGAAGTATATCTGCATGAAATGCCAGGAGGCCAGTTCACCAATCTGAAGGAACAGGCGCGTTCGCTGGGTCTGGAATCTCGATGGCATGAAGTTGCGCGTGCATACCATGATGCCAACAACATGTTCGGCGATATCGTGAAAGTAACGCCGTCGTCCAAAGTGGTTGGCGACATGGCGCTAATGATGGTCAGTCAAGATCTTTCGGTTGCCGATGTCGAAAATCCGGACAAGGACATTGCATTTCCAGATTCAGTGGTATCGATGATGCGTGGCGATCTGGGGCAATCACCGGGCGGATGGCCGGAAGGCATTCAATCGAAGGTGCTGAAAGGCGAAAAGCCCTATACCGATGTTCCGGGATCTTTGCTGGCGTCAGCGGATTTGGATGCATTGCGCAAAGAAATCGAACAGAAGCTCGACCGGAAAATCGACGAGTTCGAGTTTGCCTCCTACCTGATGTATCCCAAGGTCTTTACCGACTTTGCATTGGCTATTGAGAAATACGGCCCGGTCTCTCATCTCCCAACGCCGGTTTATTTTTATGGCGTTGAGCAGAATGACGAGGTGCTGGTTGAGATTGAACGCGGCAAGACACTGGTTGTCCGTTGTTTGGCGATTGGCGATACTGATGAAAAGGGCATGCGGACTGTCTTCTTCGAACTCAACGGCCAACCCCGCCGGATCAAGGTGCCGGACCGGGCCCATGGTGCAGAAGGATTAATGGCACGTCGCAAAGTTGAAGAGGGCAATGATGCGCATGTTGGTGCGCCCATGCCGGGTGTCATATCCCAGCTCGCGGTGTCATCCGGGCAGGATGTCATGGCCGGCGATGTTATCTGTTCGATTGAGGCCATGAAGATGGAAACCGCCATTCATGCGGAGCGCGACGCGAAGGTTGCCGAGGTGCTTGTGAAGGCAGGCGATCAGATTGACGCAAAGGATTTGCTGGTTGTTTTTAAGTCGTAACGGAAATTGCAAGTCTGGCCACTGTCCATCGTCCTGGTTGGGACCAAACATTCATGAATTGGACACAAACCAGCTTGTGACGCGGCGAAAACGGGTATAGAGCATCCTGCGCTTGAACGGAATTTCTGTTAGCCCGGTTTGTGCCAAGTTTTCTGTACCCAAATCAGTCTGAATGTGCCTGTTTGAAGCTGAAACACGCTGAGCGACAAATTCCAGTTGCGGATCCAAACCATGACGAGTGCTGAAACTGTTCTTCCTGTAAGCATTTTGCGCCGCGCTCAATGGGCGGTCAACGCAGCATTCTTTGCCAATGGATTTGTGGTTGGACACTGGGCACCGAAGATTCCTGTGCTGGTTGAACGTCTGGGAATTTCTGAATCTGTTCTTGGGCAAATGATTATCCTGTTTGGCTTGGGTGCCCTGATCGCGCTTGTAGTCGGGGCGTGGATGGTGACACGCTTTGGATCGGTTATGATTGTGCGTTGGACTTCGCTGATGCTGGCGCCGTCGCTGCTATTGCTCACCCTCACTCCCACCGTGTTTACAACTTGTCTCGCGATGCTCTGGTTGGGTGTTTTCCTCGGTGCGATGGATAATGCGATGAACGCCAATGGCGTTGTGGTTGAGGTCGCGCTGGAACGCCCGGTGATGTCATCCTATCACGGCTTCTGGAGTCTTGGCGGCGTTATTGGTGGCCTCACCGGTGGTGCATTGATTGTGTGGTTCGGCGAATTGGGCCATTCCGTTATCGTGTCGCTCATCGTTCTGGCGGTGATATTGTGGGCATGGCCCAATTACATGTCCGACCAGCATATGGATGCCGAATTTGAGGCCAATGCAAAGGCGGCTGGTGTTGAGAATGTGTCGCGCGGCATGCCCAAATCAATCGGGATTTATGTGCTCGGTGTCGTAACCATGCTGTCATTTGCGCCGGAGGGCACTATCATTGATTGGAGCGCCCTGTATTTGAAGGACGAGCTTGGTGCACCCCTGATTGTCAGTGGTTATGCTGTCGCGGCATTTTCAGCGACGATGGCGATGATGCGTTTCTTTGGCGATTCGCTTCGCGGCCGGTTTGGTGATCGGACGACATTTATTGTCAGTGCAATTATTGCAGGTATCGGTCTTTTTATCGGCGGTATTGCCAACACTTTCTATCTGGCCTGCTTTGGCTTTTTGATTTCCGGCCTTGGCATGGCCAATGTCGTGCCGGTGCTGTTCTCTACGGCTGGTCGCTATCCCGGTGTGCGTCCGTCCATTGGTATCGCGATTATTACGGCGTTCGGTTATGGGGGGCTACTGTTTATTCCTGCGCTGGTGGGCTTTATCGCCGAGACTTATTCGATCGCTGTTATCTATGTTGGCTGGGCTTTTATCGTGGGCGCTATCGCGCTGCTCGGATTTGTGCTTCCGAACCTGCGCAGCAAGAGCTCGACCGAGAACAGATAGCGGGGCGTTGCACCCAATTGGCACATGCCCCTCCCGACCGAACACAGAGCAAATTGAATGACGGCGATCAATTCAAGCTTGATTATGGGCTGATAAACTGTGTTGGGAGCCCAGTTTTGTCTCCCGTCTGAGGCGTGGGCATCCTTTGTCTAATTTACGGCATATGATCGATGCCGTAGAAAGACATGAGATAGCGCACGACGGTGCTGTTGTATTTGACTATGAGCGCTTTGCGTCTGGGAGGAGAATCTGAATGTCTGTTGAAGTCCATCGCATATTGCCTGCGGCGAAGAAACGCGCGCTGATCGATAATGATACCTATTTGAAATGGTACAAGCAGAGCGTGAAGAACCCCGATAAGTTCTGGGGCAAGCACGGCAAGCGCATTGATTGGTTCAAACCATACACCAAAGTCAAAAATACCAGCTTTGACGGCAATGTCTCGATTAAGTGGTTTGAAGATGGTGTAACGAATGTCGCCTATAATTGCATCGACCGTCATTTGAAGAAACGCGGCGATCAGACGGCGATCATCTGGGAAGGCGACAACCCGTTTGATGACAAGAAGATCACTTATAACGAGCTATATGACAAAGTCTGCCGACTTTCCAACGTGATGAAGTCAGCGGGCGTCAAAAAAGGCGATCGCGTGACAATTTACATGCCGATGATCCCCGAAGCGGCTTATGCCATGCTGGCTTGCACAAGGATTGGCGCGGTGCATTCGATCGTGTTTGGCGGATTTTCGCCTGATGCCTTGGCTGGCCGCATTGTGGGTTGTGAATCGACATTTGTAATCACCGCCGATGAAGGATTGCGCGGCGGTCGAAAAATTCCGCTCAAAGCCAACACTGACAAGGCTATCGCAATTGCGGCCAAGGAAGGTGTCAAGGTCAAGAACGTGCTTGTTGTTCGGCGCACTTGCGGTCAGATCGATTGGACCGAGGGTCGGGACCTTTGGTATCATGAGCACATTACCAAGGCGAAACCGGATTGTGCCCCTGCCAAGATGAAGGCAGAAGATCCACTGTTTATCCTTTATACATCTGGGTCGACGGGCAAGCCCAAGGGTGTGCTTCATACCACCGGCGGTTATCTGGTCTATGCAGCCATGACACATGAATATGTCTTTGACTATCATGATGGTGACATCTACTGGTGCACGGCCGATGTGGGCTGGGTGACGGGTCACTCCTATATCGTTTATGGTCCGCTGGCCAATGGCGCGACCACATTGATGTTTGAAGGCGTGCCAAACTATCCATCACCATCGCGCTTCTGGGAAGTTTGCGACAAGCACAACGTCAATATATTCTACACCGCACCAACAGCCATCCGCGCATTGATGGGTGCTGGCGACGAGCATGTGGAAAAGGCATCGCTTAAATCGCTGCGGACGCTCGGCTCGGTGGGTGAGCCCATCAACCCCGAAGCCTGGGAGTGGTATTACGAAGTGGTTGGACGGAAGAAATGCCCTATCGTGGATACGTGGTGGCAGACCGAGACTGGCGGCATATTGATCACGCCACTGCCTGGCGCGACCAAGCTCAAGCCAGGTTCAGCCACGCGACCGTTCTTCGGCGTGCAACCGCAATTGGTGGACAATGATGGCGCTGTGCTGGAAGGTACCACCGATGGCAATCTGTGTCTGATCGATTCATGGCCTGGTCAGATGCGCACGGTTTACGGCGATCACGAACGTTTCATTCAGACCTATTTCTCCACCTACAAGGGCAAGTACTTTACCGGTGATGGCTGTCGCCGCGATGAGGACGGCGATTACTGGATTACGGGACGGGTTGATGATGTGATCAATGTTTCGGGTCACCGGATGGGCACGGCTGAGGTCGAATCGTCGCTTGTCGCACATGATGCAGTATCTGAGTCTGCAGTGGTCGGTTATCCGCATGATATCAAGGGGCAGGGCATATACGCCTATGTCACGTTGATGGAGGGGCAGAAACCGTCCGAAGCGCTGCGCAAGGAACTTGTTACCCATGTGCGGTCTGAAATCGGTCCAATCGCTTCGCCCGACAAGATTCAGTTTGCGCCGGGTTTGCCGAAGACACGTTCGGGCAAGATAATGCGCAGGATTTTGCGGAAAATTGCCGAGGATGATTTCGGTTCGCTGGGTGACACGTCGACCCTGGCCGACCCAAGCGTTGTCGATGACCTGATTGAAAACCGCCAGAACGGCAAATCCTGACGGCAGTACATCAAACATATTGTAGAAGGCGCCACTGGTATGTGGCGCTTTTCTTTTGGGCTTGGGCGCAGATGCTCACGCAGTTTAAACAATTGTTTGACGGGACGTGAGCGGTTTTGCTCTTGGCAAATCACTTTTCCTCACCCATGTTGGTGTTGTGTTTAACAAACGAAAGGAGGTGATCCGATGATCAGTAGTTCCAAGAAGACGGTACGATTAATTCGGATAAATGCCTCTCGGAGCAGCCTCTGAGGGTTTGACTATCCGGTCAC
>JAHEJF010000319.1 GCA_024639025.1 Ahrensia sp.
ATGGAGAGATGACCGCGGGTGAGTTGCGCTCTCGTGGCTATTACCTGGGCTCAAACGTGTCTTACAACATCAAAAAGCTGGTGGAACTGGGCTTTATCAATCATGAGCGCTCACGCTCAGACCGCCGTTCAGTACGCATCAGCCTGACCGAAACGGGTCTTGAGGTCGCTGAGATCGTGTCATCACTTTATGACCGTCATGTTGCGTCCATCGAGTCTGTTGGTGGCATCAGCTCAGAAGATTTTGGTGCAATCAATCGCGTCATGCAGCGCCTCGATCGATTCTGGAATGATACTATTATGTATCGTCTCTGATCAGACACGACACAAACGCATAAAAAGAGCGCTCCGGCAGGGTGACGGAGCGCTCTTTATCATGTCTTGTTTGGTTTATTCTGCTGCTTGTTTGCCCGATTTGGCGCGGGTTGAGCCCAAGGGAATAAGCATCGGGGTCGAGCTCATGTAAGAAGCATAACTCACTCGTGTGCGTGCCATGTGCTGTTCAGTCAAGGGAATGGAAACCAATCGCATGACAATAGTCAGGATTGCTGGACCAAAAAACGCGATCCACGCACCAGAAATCGCAAATGCCGCGATCGCCAAGCCCCACCAAAGTGCCAGTTCACCAAAATAGTTGGGGTGGCGGGACTTTCCCCACAAACCACCTGTATACAAGGAATTGCCCGTCTCATCATGACCTGAAACGCGTTTGCCTTGCACCAATTGGTGGTCAGCCAGCCATTCGAACACAAACCCGGCAACAAAAAGCATCATGCCGGCAATGAACAAGGGTGTAATGGGTGTTGCTCCAGCGCCAAAAGCTACGTGAACAGGCGTCGCAATAACCCAGAGCAAGAACGCTTGCAGCAGGAACACCTTGAAATAGCTGGTCCACCAGAAATTGGGGCCGCCTGTTTGCCGCATTTCCAGATAGCGTCCATCCTCGGCGGTAGAAAAGTGGTGACGACGGATAAGATAGCCTGCCAGGCGCGCTGCCCAAAGCGTTATCGCACCCAGAAACACCCATTCAAAAATTGAGCCTGAACCGTGAATGTAGAAGTGTACTGCCGCAATCACGGCAAAGCCGGGACCCCAGTAGTAATCTATCACACCGGCATCCTTGGTCATGACATTGATTAGCCATATTCCGGTGAAACACAAACATGTGATTACAAGCGTTACTGTAAGGGCGATGTCCATGTTGGCTTTGCCTCGGGTTTGTAGTAAAAATTGGTTAATTAACTTGTGATTATTAAACTTAACTTGGGGCGCTAGCCGATTTGATTGGGATCGGGCAGCAATTGAACCAGTCTACGCAGGATGATTATGAACGGATTTCAAAAAAGCGACCGCCGATTTGTTCTAAAAGCGGCAGGTGCGCTGGGCGCGTCTGCACTATTTTCGGGTAAAGCGTCTGCACAGCAGTCGTTGGGTGAGTTGCTGCGTTCACCGCAGCGTGGAAATTGGGACGACCAATTTGATGCCTCAGGCGCCCGCAAATCCAGCGGCGATTCACGTCTTCCGATTCTGAGCCCTCAGACTGCCAGCTATGTTGAGGCAGGGATCAACGATTACCGCGCCATTGTTACACGTGGCGGTTGGCCGCGCGTGAATGCCACGCAGCGTCTCAAGGTCGGCGTAACCGATCCAGCCGTGCGTGACTTGCGTCGTCGACTGATCATTTCCGGTGATCTGCCGGCCAATACGGGCAACAGCGCAACATTCGACACATTCCTTGATGCCGGGCTCAAGCGCTTTCAATTCCGCCATGGCATGGTTGCCGATGGCGTGATGGGCAATTACACCTTTGCTGCGCTTAATGTTGATGCACCCACACGTTTGAACCAGCTCGAGACCAATCTGGTGCGCTTGAGTGCCATGTCCGGATTTCTGGGCGAGCGTTTTGTTATGGTCAACATTCCGGGCACCGAATTGGAGGCCGTGCGAAACGGCCGTGTCGAACAGCGCCATAAAACAATTGTGGGCCGGACAGACCGCGAAACCCCGGTGCTTTCATCAAAGATCCATGAGGTGATCCTCAATCCGTACTGGACATCGCCCAAGTCAATCATCGAGAAAGACATCATTCCATTGATGCGGAAGGATCCGACCTATCTGACCCGCAACAAGATCCGCCTATTTGACAATAATGGCGAAGAAGTACCACCGGAGCTGGTCGATTGGTCTACCAACGAAGCCGTCAATCTGCGCTTCCGTCAGGATCCGGGCAAAATTAACGCCATGTCCTCGACCAAGATCAATTTCTACAATGAACATGCAGTCTACATGCATGACACGCCGCAACAGAGCCTGTTTGGCAAGTTTCTGCGATTTGAGTCTTCGGGATGTGTGCGCATCCAGGATATTCGCGAGCTTTCGACCTGGCTGTTGTCTTCCGATTCCGGTTACACCAGGAACATGATCGAAGAAATCATCGATTCAGGCGAAAGCACGCCGATCGAATTGCGGACGCCTGTACCGGTCTATTTTGTTTACATTAGCGCCTGGTCGACAGGAGACCGTGTGGTCCATTTCCGGGACGACATCTACAATCGCGATGGTGTCGGGGTCCTGGAAACGGCATCTACCACCCTTTGAGCCATGCTATCGCTGTTCCCTGATGGCGCATCCATATATCTTGGATGCGCTTTTTTGACGTCGTATCTTGGCATGACATCGTCCGCCTGATCTGTTAGAGCGGGCCATACAACCTAGCAATTGCTTTTTTGATCATAGAAAGGTCAAACGTGATGTCTTCTGACAGCGCAGTCAACACCCAGTTCTCAGACGCGTTCTTCAACGAAACACTGGCGGATCGCGATCCGGAAATATTTGGCTCAATTGGCAAGGAACTTGGCCGCCAAAGGCATGAAATTGAGCTTATTGCTTCAGAAAACATCGCCTCGCGCGCTGTACTGGAGGCGCAAGGTTCGGTCATGACCAACAAATACGCCGAGGGATATCCGGGCCGTCGCTATTACGGTGGGTGTCAGTTCGTCGATCTGGCAGAGAACGTGGCGATCGAGCGGGTTTGCGAACTGTTCGGTTGTGCGTTTGCTAACGTCCAACCAAATTCAGGTTCCCAGGCAAACCAGGCGGTCTACATGTCGCTTGCAAAGCCCGGCGATACAATTCTGGGCATGAGCTTGGACGCGGGCGGTCACTTGACCCATGGTGCGCGTCCCAACCAGTCGGGCAAATGGTTCAATGCTGTGCAATACGGGCTCGACAATGCAACGGGCCTGATCGACTACGATGCGCTCGAGGCTTTGGCTGTTGAACACAAACCCGTGCTGATCATTGCTGGTGGATCTGCTTATTCGCGGGTCATTGATTTCAAGCGCTTTCGCGAAATCGCCGATAAAGTGGGTGCTTATATGTGGGTCGACATGGCCCATATTGCCGGTTTGGTAGCAACAGGAGAGCATCCAAGCCCGTTCCCACACGCTCATGTGGTTACATCGACAACCCATAAAACGTTGCGCGGTCCACGAGGCGGTATCGTGTTGACCAATGATGAGGCAATCGCAAAGAAGATCAATTCGGCGGTATTCCCGGGCCTGCAAGGCGGCCCCCTCATGCACGTGATTGCGGCCAAGGCAGTTGCCTTTGGCGAAGCGTTGCAGCCAGCTTTCAAATCCTAC
>JAHEJF010000320.1 GCA_024639025.1 Ahrensia sp.
TTGAGTGGGGCGTTTATGGTGTACCTGAGACGTTCCTTGTCGGGCCAGACGGAACCGTTGTCTTCAAGCACACCGGCCCGCTCAGTGAAGAAATTATAACGCAAGAATTGATGCCGGAAATCGACAAGCTGGTCGACGGCTGATCTGTAACAAATTACATATCAGCGTACTCACTTAAGTAATATATACCTATATACATCTACTATAATACATAATTCTATTGTATATTTACTTTTTATTTGGATAGTGTCGCTATTGAATACCTCTGCTCACTTAGAGGTTTCAAATCATGAATTCTCAAGATGCCGTGGGATTATTCTCACCCTTGATGGCGCTCATTTTCGCATTTACATTTATCATGATCGGCACTTTTCGGAAATCTGACTCGTTTGCGCCGGTGATGGGATTTGCATTTGTTCTGATAGCCGCGGGTCTTTATGTACCGTGGGCCTACGCTGATGCCTATCCAATTGGGCATGCCATTGCTGCTGATACATTGTGCACACTGACAATTTTCCCGATTGCGCACGCATTGATTGTCAGGCAGGGGTCTCGTCCGCCATGGTTCATACTGACAGCAATAAGCGCGTGCTGGTTGTTGGTTTCCTACTATCTGGTGTTCACCGAGGAGACCTACAATCTGAGATTTACTCTTGGAAGCATTGTCGCGGCAACACTGATTATTGCCGTACTTTTTTCTATGAAGCAGGCCCAAGAGGTGCCGCTGGTCGAGGAGTTGATCTACGCCGTATTGGTGCTGACAGCCATGCAAATGATTGTCCGCCCGATTTTTACATTGATAACGTCGCCACCGATCACTTCCGCAAATCTTGTCGGCTCGCTGGAATGGACGGTATTCAATTTCATTGCCGGCGTTACCATACTCGCTCTTGGCCTATTGTTTCTGGCGGTTTCGGTGCTTGATATGGTCGATGACTTGCGCCATCAGGCACGATCCGATGCCGGGACCGGACTTCTCAATCGCCGTGGCTTTGAATCGTGTGCCCTCAAAGCAATCGACAAAGCAAAAGCGGACAATCGATCACTGTCTTTGATTGTCTGCGATATCGATCGATTCAAAAGTGTCAATGACATCTATGGTCACAGCGCTGGTGATCTTGTGTTGAGGTCCGTCGCTGATGTGCTTGAGAGCTCAGTACGCAAAGGGGACCGGGTGGGTCGCATTGGCGGTGAGGAGTTCGCCATATTGCTATCGGCGACGGATGTGGAGATCGCGGCTGCGCTTGCGCAGGCAATGTGTTTGTCGATTGAAATGCAAAATTTTCCAGCTGTCGTCTCGAATCACAAGGTGACCGCCAGCTTTGGCGTTGCCGCGCTTGAAGAGAATGACACCTATCAGAGCCTGTTCGAGCGGGCTGATATGGCCCTGTACAAGGCCAAGGATTGTGGCAGGAATCGCGTCGTAATTGAAAGCGACAAGTATGTTCTGTCCGAAGCGTTTATCAAGCGCAGTACAGTCCGTGGAGCGTTTGCATAACTGTCTCCACCTCTTTTCCCTTAAGAGAATAGTGAATGGTCTGGGCGCTGCGTCTTGTCTGCACCAGGCCAGAATCGCGCAGTTTCTTCAGATGATGTGACATAGCCGGTTGCGACATCTGACACATGTCCGCAAGCTTGAGCACACTTCGCTCGCCCTCCAACAACACGCACAAAATGCGCAGTCTTGCAGGCTGTGAAAGCATGTTCATCAGCGCCGCGGCTTCGTTCATCTTGGGCTCGAGTTGATTAATGTCGATCAAAGTGTCGTTTCCATCTTGTATATCGGTAATTTCTTATATAAGTAATATCTTATAGAATAAAATGAGGAAACCACAAAATGATTAAAACAGCAAATGTAGGCTCTTTTGATCGCGCCATTCGCCTGATTGCGGGCATCTTGCTTATCGTCGCGCCATTTGTATCGAGCGTGGCGTTGTTTTCAAACCCGATCGTGCAATGGATTGCGCCGCTAATAGGCTTGGTGCTTGTGTTAACCGCGTATTTTCGATTTTGTCCGCTGTACCGGTTGATTGGCGCAAGCACGTGCAAGGCTGAATGATGTTCGAAACAGAATTTACTCCAGTGATGTCGCTGTTTGGCGGCATTTTGATTGGCTTGGCAGCCGTCCTGCTGATGTCAATTCAGGGCCGGATCGCCGGCATGACTGGCATATTGACTGGTATCATCCCTCCACTGGCCAGCGACTGGTCTTGGCGTGCTGCTTTCTTGATCGGGGCCATCATTGCTCCGGCGATATTTGTTGCGGCCGGCGGTACCGTTGAGTTTGCGGTTCCGCCCACCACGATCGCCCTGATTGTTGGCGGTTTGATTGTCGGGGTTGGTGTCTATTTTGGTTCGGGATGCACCAGCGGGCACGGCGTTTGTGGCATGGCGCGTCTTTCGCCGCGATCGATCGCAGCTACAGTGGTGTTCATGATCGCTTCTTTCGTCACCGTGTTTGTTACGCGCCATTTATTGGGAATGTAGAGATGATGAAATTTGTTTCTTCAATGATGATCGGAGCAATATTTGGCTTGGGTATTGCCATCTCGGGCATGGCGAACCCGGCCAAAGTGCTCAACTTCTTCGATCTGTTTGGTACGTGGGATCCCAGTCTTGCCTTTGTGATGGGTGGCGCATTGATCACAACATTGATTGGCTACAGAATCGTGTTCGGGCGACAAAACAAGCCTGCTTACGCGCAGATGTTCCATGTTCCTGAGCGGGCCGACATCGATCGGCGACTGGTGCTCGGCTCGGCTGGATTCGGTGTGGGCTGGGGCATTGCAGGATTTTGTCCAGGCGGTGCCATACCGGCCCTTGGACTAGGTTACAGTCAAACATTTGTATTTGTGGGCGCCATGATTGCTGGCATTATTCTGGCACGCTTTGCCAATATGCGGCTGCAAAGAACGGCAATTGCGCTATGAGTGACAGGAGCGAATAGATGACAAATTATCCAATCGATATGAGCCAAAAACCAATCGTTACCGCATTCTTTGACGATGCGACCAACACGATTTCCTATATCGTTCAGGATCCCAATTCATCGGCCTGTGCTGTTATCGATAGTGTGATGGACATTGATTACGCGGCTGGGCGTATCACCTACGAGCACGCCGATGCGATGATTGATCATATCACGAAGCGCGGCCTCGATTTGCAATGGATCATCGAAACACATGTTCATGCCGACCATCTTTCAGCAGCGCCCTATATTCAGGAAAAACTGGGTGGCAAGATTGGTATCGGCAGCAAGATTATGGTGGTGCAGGATACGTTCGGCAAGATTTTCAACGAGGGAACCGAGTTTCAGCGTGACGGTTCGCAATTTGATCGACTGTTCGAAGATGGCGACACCTATCAACTCGGCGATCTTAATTGCTTTGCCATTTATACGCCTGGGCACACGCCGGCTTGCATGGTGCATGTGATTGGCGACGCTGCATTTGCCGGAGATACCTTGTTTATGCCAGATGGCGGGTCGGCGCGCGCTGATTTTCCCGGCGGAGACGCCGGACAGTTGTATGATTCAATCCAAAAAGTATTGGCGCTGCCGGCAGAAATGCGCCTGTTCATGTGTCACGATTACGGGCCAAATGGACGAGACATCCAGTGGGAAACCACAATCGGAG
>JAHEJF010000321.1 GCA_024639025.1 Ahrensia sp.
ATCGTGGCCTGATGCAGCGCGTCCACCCGGATGTCGGAGGCAGCGCCTTTCTTGCGCAACGGATTAACGAGGCTAAAGACTTTCTGATGCGAACTCATAGCGAATGATCCTGATACTACTAACTTGGTCAGAAATTTCGATGTTGCGGCCTAGTTTTGATAAGCCATGCAGTCATACTGATATTTCTTGAGGTTCGAGCATGTGTTCCATGCCTCTGATTTGGATGAAAAACCGGCGAAGCGGGCACGGTGGTAGGTGATCGTGCCTTTTTGAAATACTTCGATAAACGGGTCGCGATTGCCCAGAACCGGGTTGGCTTTGGTTTGCGCGGTGCGCAAATAGTCAAGCGCTTCCTGCTGGCTTTCAAGCGCTGCAATCTGGATAATCCAACCACTGCGCGGTTTGATCGAAGCGGTCGTGATTGTATCGGCCACCTTGACTTTCGGACGCGGAGTAGGGGCATAGGCGACAGCCGCTGGTGCTGCTTCAGGCGTTTGAACCGGCTGGGGAACCGCGCGTGCCGCGAAAACCGGACGGGGCAATTTGGAAAGCGGCATGGAAGCAATGCTGCTGGTTTTTGGCGCTGCAAAGCTTGAAGGAGCCTTGGCAATCAGGTTTCCACCACCGCGGCGTGACGCCTTCTTCAAATAGCCATTGATCAATTTGGTCATTTGGGCGTTGCGCGAATTGCCCGTACGTCCACCAAGAACCACAGCCACGATGCGGCGACCATTCTTGTCGACTGAAGACACGAGATTGTAGCCTGATGCACGTGTGTAACCGGTCTTGATTCCATTGACGCCGCTTACACGTCCCAGCAGTTTGTTGTGATTGCCGAAAGTGCTCTTGCCAAATTTGAACTTGGTTGTGCTGAAATACCTGAACTCTCTGGGAAAGTGCTCGCGCAAGGCGATGCCCAATCGCGCCATGTCACGCGCTGTTGTCACCTGGCCGGGATGCGAAAGACCCGAGGCGTTCTTGAAAGTGGTTTTCGACATACCCAGTTGACGCGCCTTTCGCGTCATCATGACAGCAAACTGGCTTTCAGTGCCGCCAAGATGTTCTGCCACAGCGGCCGCCACGTCGTTAGCGGACTTGGTCACCAGGGCCAGGATTGCCTGCTCGACTGTGAGCGATCCACCTGCCTTGATGTAGAGTTTTGAGGGCACCATCGATGCAGCATGAGAGGAAACACGAATGCGAGTCGACTTGCTGATCTTGCCACGCTTCATGGCGTCAAACACCATGTAAAGAGTCATCATCTTGGTGAGTGATGCGGGATAGCGTTTGGAATCTGCATGATATTTATAGAGCGTTTTGCCCGTCCGCGCGTCCATGACGATGCCCGCATATTTTGAATTGGCCTGCGCAGGTGTGACCGGAGCGGTCGCACAAGCGGTCAAAACCAGCGAGAAAAGAACGAAAAAGCGGGAAAGGAACGCAAACCGGTTCCGACGGTCAGAAGACTTGTACACAATAAACGCTCACACTAATTACGCGACAAACAGGCCAACACATGCCTGAACATCAGCCAATCTACGTGAACGGGGTTACCAATCCGTTTATGGTTTCTGTTTCCTTTCCAACTTGATTAAATTTTGCGGTAATTTACCTATGCAAAACACGCAATGGTGCGTTGCAATAAAAAAAGCTTGCATTTTTGTGCAGTGCACACTAAGTAGGCGTCAACGGAGCCTCCCAAAGCGTCTCACGTTGTGTTGTTAGATAAACCCAAGGGATAGAAAAATGATCAAGTCGTTCGAAGAAATGAGCAAAACAAACAAAGAAGTTATGGACTCAACTCTGAAGTCATATGCTTCTTTGACAAAAGGCATGCAGTCAATTGCAACCGAAGCAACTGATTTCACAAAATCTCAGTACGAAACAGGTACAGCAACTTTTGAGAAGCTTGCTGCTTCCAAATCAGTTGAAAAAGCGCTGGAAGTTCAAACTGAATACGCTAAATCAGCTTACGAAGCCATGGTTGCTCAAGCGACAAAAATGTCTGAGCTGTACATGAACGTTGCAAAAGACGCTTACAAGCCTTTCGAAGGCTTCGTACCAGCTTCTAAACCTGCTGCAAAATAATCCGTCTTTTTGAGCCTCGGCTCAATCGGGATTTTGATACCCGTCCATTCGCCCGAATGGACGGGTTTGTTTTTTCTGTTTCCAATCGCCACCGGCAGCACAGGCACCTGATCTTATCAATCATATTGATAACATTTTGCATTGCATGCTTGCGTGTTTGAATCAGGGTCTTAAAATCGTGGTGAATCGAACTACATACGGTCGTACCTCAAGTGACGACGAAGCAGCTGACGGCAAGATTGATGACAGACGATCCAAAACTTCCATTCATTCTCGGCCCATCTGGGGAAGATAATGATGACGACGCGGCTGGTGGGCGCAGCACCGGTGTAATCACTCGCACCGAAAAAAAGCTCAAAAAGCCGAACATGTACCGGGTTTTGCTTTTGAACGATGATTTCACCCCTATGGAGTTCGTTGTTCATGTTCTTGAACGGTTTTTTCAGAAAAGCCGTGACGAGGCGACGCAAATCATGTTGCATGTTCACCAGCACGGTGTCGGCGAATGTGGTGTATTCACTTACGAGGTCGCTGAAACCAAAGTAACGCAGGTGATGGATTTTGCGCGGCAAAACGAACACCCGCTACAGTGTGTGATGGAGAAAAAGTAATGCCTGCATTCACCCAAAGCCTTGAAAAGGCGCTTCATCAAGCACTGACATTGGCAAATGAGCGTGAGCATGAATATGCCACACTCGAACATTTGCTGTTGGCGCTGATTGACGATTCAGACGCCAAATCGGTTCTTGATGCATGCAACGTTGATGTCGACGCTTTGCGGCGTACGCTGTTCGACTACGTTGAAAACGAACTGGCCAATCTGGCAACCGGCTATGACGAGGATGCCAAGCCGACCGCCGGTTTTCAGCGTGTCATTCAGCGTGCAGTTATCCACGTCCAGTCCTCCGGTCGTGACGAGGTGACCGGCGCCAATGTGCTTGTCGCAATTTTTGCTGAGCGCGAAAGCCATGCTGCCTATTTTCTGCAAGAGCAAAACATGACCCGCTATGATGCGGTCAATTATATCGCACACGGTATTGCCAAGCGGCCTGGTGCATCAGTGCCGCGGACACCCGATGGCGCAGAGGATGGCAATCCGAATATTGGCGGTGCCGAGACCGAAGAGGGCGCCAAAAAGAACGAGAGTGCACTCCAGGCATATTGCATCGATCTGAACGAAAAAGCGCGGACCGGCAAGATCGACCCGTTGATTGGGCGGACCGCCGAGATTAATCGGACAATTCAGGTCCTGTGCCGCCGTTCCAAGAACAACCCGCTTTATGTGGGTGATCCAGGCGTGGGCAAAACAGCGATTGCCGAGGGCCTGGCCAAGCGTATTGTTGATGGCGATGTGCCAGAAGTGCTTGAGGACGACACGATCTTCTCACTCGATATGGGGGCACTGATCGCCGGCACGCGCTATCGTGGCGATTTTGAAGAGCGTCTGAAGCAGGTGGTCAAGGAACTTGAAGATTACCCGGGCGCAATTCTGTTCATTGATGAAATTCATACGGTGATCGGCGCAGGCGCGACCTC
>JAHEJF010000322.1 GCA_024639025.1 Ahrensia sp.
GGCGCTTGCGACGGCCTTGCATATGTGTGACCGCAACCAGCGCGATTACTTGATCGAATGCACATTGGTTCAACTCTATGATTCCAGGGGCAAAGCCCGCATGCCGAACCAGTGACACCCAACGCAATCGCAGATGGATACAAACCGGTTTGTTGGATGCTGCCCTGCTTTAAGGAGAGATGAATTGGACCAGTTCACGCTGGGCGCATTCTTCTCCTATGCGCGGCTCCGGCTGCTGTTAAGCCGTTGACGGGTCACCAGATGACTTTTTCCATGATGGCGGCGGGTATTCCGGAGCCTTTGACGCCGCAATCTGGCGTTGAGCCGACGACTTTAAAGCCGTTTGCCTCATAGAATTTGAGTGCACGCTCATTGGCCTCCTCGACTTCCAGCCGAATCTTACGCACATCGGGAAAACATGCCTCCACCTCGATCAGCAGAGTTCGGCCAAGCCCCTGTCCCTGGGTCTCGGGCCGCACATAGAGCTGATGCAGCATGGTGGTTTCATTGTC
Organism: Ahrensia sp.; assembly: GCA_024639025.1. Classification (GTDB taxonomy): domain Bacteria; phylum Pseudomonadota; class Alphaproteobacteria; order Rhizobiales; family Rhizobiaceae; genus Ahrensia. The sequence continues at coordinate 513 of JAHEJF010000322.1, forward strand.
GGTCTGACTCGCGTAGGCCATACCACCAATTTCGGCGCCATCATCGCAAATGATAAACTCGGAAAGTGGCTTGTTCAGCCGTTGCTTGAGCGCCGGCACGGAATGCCATTTCGAGGTGAGTTCGGCCACTTTTTCGCGACCGTAGATCTTGTCATAGGTATCATGCCACGTTTCAGTGAGCATTTTAGAGATGGTTTCGAGATCTTCCTGTGAAGCCGAGCGGACCCACATGGTCTATGTTACTCCGTTGGTAGTCGCGTGATCATCGCCAAATTTATGCGCTTTGACAAGAGAGCATTCCATCAGCGATCAGCCAGGCTGCGAACGTTTGGTGGTAAATGATCTACAAAGCCCGCTTCCACCAGAAGTCCAAAGGCGTCTCTCACCGCTGCTGGCATGGCCTGACTGACCGTGAAGCCCCGCTCCGGATAGGCGGCCAGGCGCCAGGTGTCGCCGACCAATTCACAAATCAAATCACGCTTGGAGTGGCTTTGGGTCGGTTGATCTTCAAATCCGTGTTGCGGCGCCGTTACACAGGACACCACGTCCAGGTCCCATGCTTCAATGGTTGCCCGCAAGCGTCGTTGTGTCTGGGGCTTGGTCACCCAAATTATGGCGCCGGCATCTGGAAACATTTTCCGGGTCAAGGAAACATTCTCGCCAATATTCTGCGCTTTGGTTTCAAGCCGGATGTTCTGGCGGGCCACTCCCAATGCCATGGCCCGCTCGGCAAATGCCTCGGCCTCGGACGACCTATAGAGCTCCTGCGTCCAGTTTCCGGACGCGCCTGTAAAGCAAATCACATCGGCCATTGCCATTTTGTGGAGTGCCGCACAGCGATCAGCGACGCGCAAATCGTAGGAGCCCAACCCGACGATCAGGTCTGATTTTTCTACCGGTTCCGACAGGCAGTGATGGTCCCACAGAATTTGAGCGCATTGAGTATGGTGATCGCTGATCAATTGCCACCCTTACCGATCTTCCTGACCATTGTGGTCGCCTTGCGGTCGCCCAAACCTTCGGTCGGGCTTCTGGCCTTGTCCACGACGAACCCGGATTTCGCATAGAACGCCATGGCGCGATCATTGCCTTCAAGTACTGTGAGTTCAAGCGTTTCAAAAGCCTTTGAAGACGCATCGCGCACCGCTGCCGCAACGAGATCTTTTGCAACGCCCTTACCCATCCATGCCGGTGCGACGTGCAAGCGATCAATGTAGATGCAGCGTTGCGCCTTTTTAAATCCACCGACATGACCGATGACACGATTTTGCGTATCCTTTGCCGTAAGCGAAAGAGCATCGGCCGCGTCGATTTCACTCTCAAACAGTGACTGTGTGTGCTTGGCGGTGGCCAGTTCTTCAGCCACACTTTCTCCGATCAAGGGTGCATAGGTGCGCACCCAGCTTTCATTGATAAAGTCGATCAATTGTGGGATATCGGCGCGTGTGCTTTTCCGGATAGAGAACGCACGCACTTTGGGTCAGTCCTCGACGCCGAGTTTCTCTTTAATCAGCTTTTGCACCGCCTGTGGATTGGCTTTGCCGCCTGTCGCCTTCATGACCTGACCAACAAACCAGCCCGCCATTTGCGGCTTTTGCTTCACCTGCTCGACTTTGTCGGGGTTGGCCGCGATGATCTCATTGACCGCTGATTCAATTGCACCGGTATCTGTGACCTGCTTCATACCGCGCTCTTCCACGATGACCGCCGGATCTCCGCCTTCGCTAAAGACGATCTCAAACAATTCCTTGGCGATCTTGCCGGAGATCGTGCCTTCCTTGATCAAATCAAGAATAGCGCCAAGCTGTTCGGGTGAAACCGGGGTTGATTCAATATCCTGGCCAGCCTTGTTGAGCGCTCCCAGCAAATCATTGATCACCCAGTTTGCTGCAATCTTTGCTTCACGTCCTTCTGCCACGTCCTCATAGTAATCTGCGATCGCCTTTTCGGAGATCAACACATTGGCATCGTAAGCAGATAGCCCAGCGGCAAGAAAGCGCTCACGTTTTTCATCAGGCAGTTCGGGCAAATCAGCTTTCAGGCTTTCGACATAGGCATCATCGAATTCCAGCGGCAGCAGGTCAGGATCAGGGAAATAGCGGTAGTCATGCGCTTCTTCCTTGGAACGCATCGAACGCGTTTCACCCTTATTGGGGTCGAACAGGCGGGTTTCCTGGTCGATTTTGCCACCATCTTCCAATATGGCGATTTGGCGCCGTGCTTCATACTCAATTGCCTGCCCCATGAAGCGGATGGAGTTGACATTCTTGATCTCGCAACGCGTACCAAAGTCTCCGCCGGGTCGACGAACAGACACGTTGACGTCGGCACGCATGGAGCCTTCATCCATGTTGCCATCGCAGGTGCCCAGATAGCGCACGATCTGACGCAATTTTGTTACGTAAGCCTTTGCCTCGTCGGAAGAACGCATGTCGGGCTTTGACACGATCTCCATCAGCGCGACGCCAGAACGGTTCAAATCGACATAGGACATTGTCGGATGTTGGTCGTGCATCGACTTGCCGGCGTCCTGCTCGAGATGAAGGCGCTCAATGCCGATTTCGACTTCCTCGAAATTGCCCTTCTTGTCCGGGCCGACAGAAATGTGGACAGTGCCCTCGCCGACGATCGGCTGTTTGAACTGCGAAATCTGGTAGCCCTGCGGCAGGTCCGGATAGAAATAGTTCTTTCTGTCGAACACCGACTTGTTGTTGATCTCGGCCTTCAAGCCAAGACCGGTCCGTACAGCTTGCGCCACACATTCCTGGTTAATCACTGGCAGCATGCCGGGCATGGCGGCATCGACCAGCGAAACATTGGCATTGGGCTCAGCGCCAAAGGAAGTTGAGGAGCCAGAGAACAATTTCGAATTCGATGTTATCTGGGCGTGCACTTCCAATCCGATGATGATTTCCCAATCTCCGGTTGCCCCGGGTATCAGGCGTTTAGCTTCGGGCGTACGGGTGTCAACAATCGCGTTCATGGGATTTCCAAAGTTCTGAAATTTTCTGCAGGTCCGACGCAGAATTTACGGGTTTTCGATAGTGCAACAATGCTGGTCTGACAAGACTTAACTGGTCCATTGCAATCGGCA
>JAHEJF010000323.1 GCA_024639025.1 Ahrensia sp.
AACCAATATCTGCTGCGAGTCCCAACTCTCTCTTGATGGTGTTCAAATCGAAAGTTGCCGGATGCCACATATCAATGAAGTTGACGGCAGTGCTCGGCAAAAAATTGAATCCGCAAAGCCACCCATTCTGTTTCTGCCACTCGAAAGCAGCTTCTGATGTCCACCTCAAAGACTTCAGATGCTTGAGATCAGCCCTCGCCGGAGCGCTTTCATTGGATGACAAAAGCATTTGTTCTGCCTCGATTTGTGAGAGATTATTTGGGGTCGCCCATGACAGCCGACCCCACACCCTTGGGAAGGTGAGTATTTAATCCAGTTGATCCTGAACATCGGATTCGGCATCAGCCAACGCTGTTTCAACGGATTTTCCTGTTAGCCAAATGGCCTGCAATTCACGATTCATGGCATCCTGAATCGCGCCGTAGTTCTCTGAAGCTGGAGCATCTGCTGCAATGAGTGCTGTGCCTGCATACTCGCTGCGATGTGGCAAACCAGCATATTCGTCGCTCTGCAGAACAGATTTTCTAACGGACATGTGACCGGTGCGGGCCCAATCAACATTGCTGTCATTAAGAAAAGCCAGGAAGCCAAGCGCTGCCTTATACTTTTCGGGTGAATCAGCTTTGACGGATGCCGGAATTCCCCACATATGTGAGTCTGCCCATGTCGCACCGGTTTCAAATAAGGTCGGAAAATCTGCTACATAATACTGATTGAGGGAAGTTTCCGAATTGGCTGCTTGCGCTGTGTAGGCATCGACCACCCATGTTCCATTAACAAGAATAGCGGCGTCGCCATTGAGGAAACCCTTTTCTGAATCCGCATAGTTCAACTTGGGATTGGCGAGTCCGGCATCAAACAGTTGAGTAATTGATTCAACAGCAGCTTTCGCTTCTGGCGTGTTGACGGTGGCTGTGTCTCCCTCAAACACATTTGCACCCTGTTGCCACATGAGAGCCATAACAAGCCTCACACCAATCGGGAATTGCGCAAAGTCTGCTGTCAAATAGTCCTTGCCGGTTTTTTCCTTGACCATTTTTGCATGTTCAAGCAGCTCATCCGGGCTGGTTGGCAGGACAGGTTTGCCGTCGCTAACAAGGCCGGCCTGCTCCATTATTTCCATGTTGACATGCCAGAGGTTCGCATGGAAATCCATCGGTACGCCGTAGATCTTACCTTCATAGGTAACGCCCTCGAGCGCCTTGTCGGCCCAGTCGCTCGTGTCGATGCCAGCAGCGGCCAAGTCATCGGACAAATCGGCGAGCGCTCCAATGCTAGCGAATTCTGCAATACGGCTCCGATGCAGGACATGGACATCCGGTGCCGTACCTCCAGCATACGCTGCCTTGATCTGATCGTAGTAATTGCCCCAGTCAGTAGGCAGTGTTTCAACAGCTACACCATTATCTGCGGCTGAGTAGGCATTAATGATGGATTGAATTATGCAGGGTTCACCGACCGATGTTTTGGTATCGGTTCCAGCGTCTTCACAAGCGCCAAAAAAGCGCCCAAGTGTTATATCGGTAGCAAAGGCGGCAGGTGTTGATGCAGCCAGTAGAGCTGCTGTGGCAGCGGTCAATATCAGTTTCTTCATAGTTTCCTCCACATGAAAATGATCCAGAATTGGGATCGCTAGCCCTTGCTTCCACCGAGCGCCACGGCTCTGACGACGTATCGTTGAAAAACAAGGAATAAGGCAACAACCGGGATTGAGGCGATGACTCCAGATGCCATGACACGCCCCAAGCCCTCCGATTGGGCAAAGTTGGACTGAAGGCTCGCAAGCCCAATAGTGACTGTGTAGTTTTCAGGCTTTTGCGCTGAGACAAGCGGCCAGAGATAATCGTTCCAGGCATATAGAAACGTGAGAATACCAAGCGTTATCATCGCGGGGCGCGCGAGCGGCACCATGATATGGCGGAATATTTGCCAGGTGCTTACACCATCTATTCGCGCGGCTTCCTCGATTTCGTTTGGAACACCGGCAAAGAACTGCATCATCAAGAACACGCCAATAGGCACAGCTGCGCGCGGAATTACGAGCGCATGGTAACTGTTATGCCAGCCGAGATCGGCAAACATTGTATATAGCGGAATGAATACAGCTTGTTCTGGAACCATAAGGCCCAGCAAACAGAAGGTCATCAGTGTTTTCTTGAATGGAAAAGTAAGACGTGCAAAGGCGAATCCAGCCGTAGCGGACAGCACCAAAACCAGCAACGTCATACTTGTTGCGACAATAACCGAGTTCAAGAACCAGAAGTGCGTCTGCCCGAATGAGAAAAGCGAAATGTAATTGTCCAGCGTAAAAGGAACTGGGATCAAGCCAAGCGCCGTATTTGACGTTGTTCGGGCGAGAAGATCGTTGGGTTGAAATGAAAGTGACAACATCCAGAGCGTAGGTACAGTCCAAACAAAGGCCGGAATCGCCAAGCCGATGCACAGATAGACATAGCCGCGATTTTTGTAGCTATTCATTGGCTTTACCCCGCACCACAAACTGCAGAGCTGAAAAACTCGCCATGATCACAAATAGGAACAACGCCATTGCTGACGCTTTGCCCAGATCGCTGTCTCTGAAAGCCGTCTGGTAGATAAATCGCACCAGCACCTGTGTCTGGTCGTTCGGTCCTCCATTGGTCATCAGATGGGCCTGACCAAATATTTGGAAGTGCAAGATGATCTGCAAAACGGCAACCAATGTGATGCTGCGCGTCATGTTTGGAATGGTGATGTAGAAAAAGGTTTGTATTGCCGATGCATTGTCGAGCTTTGCCGCTTCAAAGATCTCGCTAGAAATTTCTTGCAAACCTGCAAGAAAGAGAATCATGGCGATCCCGATGGACCACCAGACTGTTGCGATTACGAGCGTGGCCATGGCGAACCCAGGCTCGACCAGCCACGCAATCGGTGTGCCGCCAAATGTTTCGGTAATATTTGCAATCATGCCCTGCGTGGGAGAGAACATGATTTGCCAAATCAGCGTAACGACAGTCACCGACAACACTTGTGACAAAAAGAATATCGTCCGGAAGATCGCCATTGCTTTGGTTTCGCGATTGAGCGCTGCAGCCAGTATCAGAGCAACCAACGTCACTGACGGCACCGTTAGAGCAACGAAAAATACCGTATTTGAAACCGTTGGCCAAAAGCGGCGATTGAACCAGCGTCCTTCTTCTCCGGGCGCCCAACCAAACATGAACCAGAACGCAAGAGAAATGACGAATAAGATGAGAACAGACTGTCCGGACGCTGTACGGCTTCTCCAACGCCAAAGAGCAAATATTAGAATGCCGAGACTCAATAATTGCAGAAACGGCCGTTCAAAAGCTGACCATTCCATGCTGCGCCCCCAGAAGAGACGCACATAATTTTTCAGTCCGATGAATTCTTTTGCATCTGGATTGATTGCAACTTTAAGAAGGTCCCAATCGTAAAGGCTGATCCAGACGCCCTTGAAGAACGGGTAGACCAGGAACGCGGTGTAGACGATCAGAAACGGCAGCAGGAATAAGTAAGCTGTTGCAGCTTCGCTCTTCCGCTTCTTTTTCACCAGTGAAGGCATCACACCTCCCAAGCGATTGCCATACTAATAATAT
>JAHEJF010000324.1 GCA_024639025.1 Ahrensia sp.
CCGGCTGATCTCGATTGGCGATTGTTTCGGGCCGCGTGATGCGGTTGCAATCGTGTTTTTTGCGATAGTACAAGGAGATTTCAGCTTCGCATAGGGGAGAAATCAGGAGGCGCTGATTTTGATCCGCGCTTTTGGTGTACGCGTGACGTATGCTCAAACGACCTGGCCTGCCGCGAAACCCGAAGACCAAGCCCACTGAAAGTTATGGCCGCCCAGATGCCCGGTAACATCAACCACTTCCCCGATAAAGTAGAGGCCCGGAACCTGTTTTGACTCCAATGTCCTTTGCGACAGCGCGTCCGTGTTCACCCCGCCAAGTGTGACTTCTGCCGTGCGATAACCTTCGGTACCGCCTGGCTTGAATTCGTGCCGGTTAATGTAAGCGCCACATTGCTCAAGCACCTTGTTTGAAAGGTCGGCAATTCTTTGATCGTCCAAGCCAAGTTCAGAACTCAACTGTTGGCAGAACCGCTTGGGCATCAAGGTTTCCAGCACCGTGGCAATACCGGATTTAGGGCGAAGCGTGCGCTCGGATTTCAAATAAGCAGAAATATCGTGTTTCGGTGACAAGTTGAGCATCACGGCAGCGCCTTCGCGCCAATATGATGAAATTTGCAAAATGGCCGGTCCGCTTAAACCGCGATGCGTGATCAGCATTGCTTCTCGGAAAGCAACATTATCGATCCGTGCCTCGATATCAATTGCCACGCCGGTCAGTTGGCTCCATTTTTCTGCGCGATCGCTGGCATAGGTGAAGGGCACCAGCGCCGGCCGCGGTTCGATGATTTCGAGACCAAATTGGTTGGCCAACTCATAACCAAACCCTGTTGCGCCCATTTTGGGTATGGACTTGCCGCCCGTTGCAACGACGAGACTTTTGCAATCCAAAAGGCCAGCGGTCGTTTCAAGTCGGAAGCCGTCCGCGGCTTTTTCCACGTGATTGATTGAAGTTTGCAACCAAAGCTCTCCGCCAAGTGCCTTCAATGTGCTGAGCAGCATGTCGATGATATCTCGGGCCGAACCATCGCAAAACAACTGGCCCAACGTCTTCTCATGATAGGCGATCTTGTGTTTTTCGACGAGAGATACAAAATCCTGCTGGTTATACTGAGACAGGACTGACTTGCAGAAGTGAGGATTGGAAGACAGGAAATTCTTGGGACCGCAATGCAAATTCGTAAAATTGCATCGCCCTCCGCCAGAAATTCGGATCTTTTCGGCAGGCTTCTTGGCGTGGTCAAGCACAAGCACGGATCGACCGCGCTTGCCTGCCTCAATAGCACACATCAGTCCGGCCGCGCCGGCACCCAAAACAATGACGTCAAAACTGTTATTTGTGACCATGTTGGCTGGTAACTCAAATGTCTTCCCAATGCGACACTCGGAGCGGCGCATTTCTTGTTTTTTGCATCAAATGTCGGCTTAAACCCGCAGCGTGGATTACGGCCGAGAGCGGTAGCTCAATTGCATGAGGATTAGCGCAGATTATTAATCGCATATTTGTAACTTTCCCGCTAAGGAGGGGCGTAAAGGCTGGATGGACACTTTTAGATGGCTGATCAAACGATTGTGCAAGCACTTATGCTTGGCGTATTGGAAGGTTTGACAGAGTTCATTCCGGTCTCTTCAACCGGGCATATACTGCTTGCGGGTCATTTCCTGGGTTTCAAGTCTACCGGCAAGACTTTTGAGGTTTTGATTCAACTGGGCGCGATCCTGGCCATTCTCTCGGTTTATGCGGCCAAGCTCTGGCAAATCGCAACAAGGCTGCCCGCGGATCAAGAGTCAAGACGATTTGTATTCGGCATATTGCTGGCATTTCTGCCGGCCGCTGTGATCGGCGCATTGGCATATGATTTTATCAAGACGATCCTGTTTGAATCGCCACTGACAATTTGCACTGCATTGATTGTGGGCGGTTTTTTGCTGCTTTGGATCGAGCGTTTGCCACTGAAGCAAAAATACGATGATGTGATGGACTTTCCCCTTGGGCTTTGTCTTAAGATCGGGTTCTTTCAATGCCTGGCCATGATTCCGGGCACATCGCGATCAGGCGCTACAATAGCGGGAGCGCTGTTGATGGGAACCAGCAAACGGGCCGCGGCCGAATTCTCCTTTTTTCTCGCTATGCCGACAATGCTAGGCGCTTTTGTTCTCGATCTTTCGCAGAACTACGATCAACTTTCGGCCGATGATGTCACCGTCATTGTCGCCGGTTTTATTGCGGCATTTGTTGCCGCGGTCTTTGTTGTGCGCTGGCTGCTTGATTACGTCTCAAGACATGGTTTTTCAGTCTTCGCCTGGTGGCGGATCGCCGTTGGCACGCTGGGCCTTGTTGGTCTTTGGATCCTTGGTTAGAGCTATTTGTTCTAGAGCGTTTCAGTTGAAGACTGAAACGCTGGCGCGGATTTGGGCATTGAAAAGTGTTGGATTAATCCGGCTACCGCGATTCCATCAATGGTTGACAGAATCTAAGAAGCCGTTGAACCCGCATTGGGATTTCTGAACTGCCCGGTCTCGCGGAAGCGCCACAGATAGGTGGGCAGGATCGCCTCGACAGTCGCGCCGCTGATGCCCATGCCTTCGAGCGTTCTGCCATCCGCTTGCGCTTCCTCTGAAACAACATTGTCAGATTCAAGCATTTTGACCTGATCGCTGGTGATGATCGGCTTTGGCAACATGCCCAGCACAGTACCCTGCAAGCGGGCAATACCCCAGGGGATGGTTGCCAGGATGCGCTTGCGCTGTACAATTTTCAGCATCTCCTCCAGGCACTGCTTGAAGCTCAACACTTCCGGTCCGCCAAGCTCATAAGTCTTGCCGCCCTCAAGGTCGCCATCTACAGCCTTGGCAATCGCTTCTGCAACATCACCCACATAGACTGGCTGAAATTTTGTTTCACCACCGCCGATCAGGGGAAGAGCTGGCGAATAGCGCGCCATGGCAGCAAACTGGTTGAAGAACTTGTCTTCAGGTCCGAAAATGATCGAAGGCCGGATGATAATTGCGCTATTGCCTGTTGCTTTGAGCACGGCTTCTTCAGCACGACCCTTGGTGCGCGCATAGTCAGCTTCACTGTCTGGATCAGCACCAATGGCTGAAATGTGAACCAGCGGGATGTCGCGTTCGGCGCAACTCTGTGCCACAGCCCTGGCTCCAAATTCCTGTATCGCGTTGAAGCTCTGCTTGCCGCTCTCATACAAGATGCCAACCAGATTGACCGCGACATCGGCACCTTCCAGCGCACGGTCTACGGACCAGCGGTGACGCAAATTTGCCTGTATCGGCATGATCTGACCGACATCACCCAGTGGCTGAAGGTGACCTGCAAGATCAGGTCGGCGCACTGCCGCTCTGACGCGGTAGCCGCGCTTGGCCAGAGCCCGCGTCACGTGCCGGCCAACAAATCCGGAAGCACCGAATACTGTGACAATCTTTGGACTGCGAGACGAGTTGGACATGTAGCTTCTCCGCTGGTGCGCTTGTTTCTGCGCCGGCAATTGTGTTCAATATTATGTAGAGAATTTGTGCGCTGAGGTGAAGGGAAATATGCGATTATGTCAACGAAAGTCTCAGCGCAGGGCAATTA
>JAHEJF010000325.1 GCA_024639025.1 Ahrensia sp.
CAGCCAGGTTCCGGGAGTTCTGCAAATCCAGCTCGGGCCGGGCCAGGTTGATTATTTCCAGATTACCGAACTGCCGGGCAGCATTTAGCAGAGCGCTTGCGACCTGGCCTGCTTTGCCGATTACCAGCACTCTTGGTGCTTGACTTGCCAATTGAGCAATCCCTACATCTTGCCGCGGCGGGCGCTTGCCCCGGCTGCTCGAAGCGGTTGCCACCACCAATCATTTTCTAGATACCACTTGATGGTCTTTTGCAAACCGGAATCAAAAGATTCTTGCGGATGCCATCCAAGCTCACTTTCAACCTTGTAAGGATCAATCGCGTAACGTCGATCATGTCCGGGACGGTCAGATACAAACTCGATCTGGTCAGCGTAGGAGTTACCGTCCTTGCGTGGTTTAAGTCGATCCAGTACGGCACAAATCGCTTTGACAACCTGCAAATTGGTTCGCTCCGCGCGACCGCCAATGTTGTATGTTTCTCCAATTGATCCGCTTCTGACCACCGCTTGGAGTGCGCGCGCATGATCTTCAACATACAGCCAATCGCGAACATTTTCTCCTTTGCCGTATATTGGCAGTTTCATGCCATCCAAAGCGTTGAGTGTGACAAGCGGAATGAGCTTCTCGGGGAAATGGAAGGGCCCGTAATTGTTCGAGCAATTGGTCAGCACAACCGGCAAACCATAGGTATGCCCCCATGCGCGGACAAAGTGATCAGAAGCGGCTTTGGACGCTGAATAGGGGGAAGATGGCTTGTAAGAAGTCTCTTCTGTGAATAGGCCACTGTCGAACGGCAGATCACCATACACTTCATCGGTCGAGATGTGATGAAATCTGAATTTCTCTTGTTGTGTGCCAGACAATCCATCCCAATATTGTCGTGCCGCTGTCAGCATTTTGGTGGTTCCAACGACATTGGTCTGAATGAATACGTCAGGGCCATCAATGGACCGATCAACGTGGCTTTCTGCAGCCAGATGCATAATAGCATCAATCTCGTATTTGTTTAGCAGATCAAGGATCGTGTCGTGATCGCCAATGTCGGCTTGGGCAAAATGGTAATTGGGGTAATTTTGAATCGACCGAAGCGAGTTCAAGTTGCCGGCATAGGTCAAGGCATCGACATTCACAACCGTATTTTCAGGGTTTGAAACCAGATGGCGACAAACCGCGGAGCCGATGAATCCCGCTCCACCAGTAACCAAGAACTTCATTGATTGCTCGCCTCGTAGATAAATCCATTTTCTGCTTGATCAAAACCTGGTGCATTCCGATCCTTCTCTGAAAGAACAAATTGACCAATATCACCGGGCCATTGAATGCCGATTTTGGGATCATCAAACCGCACGACACGGTCATGCGCAGCTGAATAGGGAGCACTCACTTTGTATAACAACTCGGTGTCATTTTCCAAGGTCAGAAAACCATGCAGAAATCCTTTGGGAACAAACAACTGATTCCACTTTTTAGCAGAAAGCTCCCAGCCGACCCAATCGCCAAAAGTGGGCGATCCCTGTCTGAAGTCCACCACAACATCATATGCTGCGCCACGGGAAACCCTCACCAGTTTGTCCTGCGCAATAGGTGGCAGTTGATAGTGCAAGCCACGTAAAACCCACCGATCCCGAGAGAAACTATGATTGTCTTGAACAAAATGGGTGTTTATGCCGCGATCAGCAAGCCGACTGGCGTTGAACGTTTCAGAAAAAAACCCTCGATGATCTCCAAACTGCTTTGGAACGATCTCCAGTAGTCCATCAATTTTATGCGATTTGACCTCAATCATCTGGCCAGCTCGACAATTCGCCTGCGCAGATAAAGGCCATATTCTGTCTTTGCCATTTGCGCCGCACGTTCTTCAACCTGCTCAGCGCTCAACCAACCTTTCTCGAAACCGATTTCTTCTGGACAGGCAATCTTGATTCCCTGTCTGTGTTCTATGGTACGAACAAAGGATGATGCTTCATGAAGGCTGTCATGGGTGCCGGTATCCAGCCAGGCGAAACCACGACCAAGTCGCGCAATCTCCAAATCGCCACGCTCCATATATGCTCGATTGATATCGGTTATTTCCAATTCGCCTCTTGGCGATGGCTTGACGTTGGCCGCGATGTCAAGAACATCATTGTCGTAGAAATACAACCCCGTAATCGCCCAGTTGGACCTCGGAACTGTCGGTTTCTCTTCCACGCTTACAGCCATCCCCTTGTGATCGAATTCAACAACGCCATAGCGTTCAGGATCCCTGACATAATAAGCAAATATGGTTGCACCGGCTTTTTTGCTTGCAGCGTTTTTTGCCAGATCGGTCAAGCCTTGGCCATAGTAGATATTATCGCCCAATATCAGGGCAACGTTGTCATTGCCCACGAACTCGCGACCTATAATGAATGCTTCTGCCAATCCCTTTGGCTCAGCTTGAACGGCATATTGTAATTTGATGCCAAACGCACTTCCATCGCCCAGCAGTCTTTCGAACATTGGAAGGTCGTGCGGTGTGGAGATAATCAGGATCTCACTGATGCCACCCAGCATCAAAACGCTGAGCGGATAATAAATCATCGGTTTATCGTAGACAGGCAGAATCTGCTTTGACACAACCATCGTCAGCGGGAACAGCCTTGTGCCACTTCCACCTGCTAAGATTATGCCCTTCATTTGTCACACCATGATTGGAGTTAAGAGACGGTCGGTTAGCGCTGCACGGCCAACCTATGATTGCAACTATATTGCTCCGTTCAGTAAGTTCACAGTCAAAAGTGAGATTAGATGAGTAAAATCTGCCTCCGGTTTATATTTTTTCAGTGTCTCCGAATTTTGACACTTCGCTTGTGACGCACGCTTTCTGAAATACAGCGGCCTCTCTAAAATCACCTAAACGCACAAAACTCTCTTAAGTCTCTGTTATCTATGGATTAAATTGATCAATATTCTCTGGAGCCTGAACTAGAGTCAACCTATGAGCATAAAAAGAATGGTTGAATATTTCCGCATGGGAAGCTCACGTTATGCTACTTAAACTATTATTTTTTGATTCCTGACTTAGCGGTGTAGGAAGGTTGGATGTGGCAACTCATCTTTGCGTTGCCTAAGGTAATTTTCGCTTTTAAGTTGTGTTACCGTGAACCTGGTTTCTCACGCAAAACTCCTAACGCTGATATAAAGCATCCAAGATATTTTCCGGCGTTGCTGGCGTCTTTAACAAGGGATTGCCGCCGGTTTTTGAGGCGATCGCATCGCGGATCGCCAAGAAGACGGAAATTGCCAGCATGAGAGGCGGTTCACCGACTGCCTTGGATCTGAAAATCGTCTCTTCAGCATTGGGTGCTTTTTCGAGGAGTGCGACATTGAATGTTGGCGGCACATCTCGAGAACCCGGGATCTTGTATGTTGAGGGTCCAATCGTTCGCAGTTTGCCTTTGTCGTCCCACCACAATTCTTCGCACGTGACCCAGCCCATGCCCTGCACAAATGCTCCTTCAACTTGGCCCAAATCAATCGCTGGATTGAGTGATGCGCCACAGTCCTGCAATATATCTGCCCGAAGACACCTGCTCTCCCCGGTTATTGTGTCGATTGCGACTTC
>JAHEJF010000326.1 GCA_024639025.1 Ahrensia sp.
TGTTTGTGCTCGTTGGACCAACGCCCGACTTTGATCATGGCCTTCATCATAGCAACAATGATTTCGGGATGCTCTTGGCAGGCCACATCGGAAACCGTCATGGTCGCGGGCACATTCGCCCCCTGCAAGGTCCAGTCTGGATAGTTGGCAAGGTTCTCAATCGCCTTGACCTTGCTGGTCTGTTCCTGAAGGTGCTGGAACACTTTGCTCTGGGTGTAGATCGCGTCAATTTTTCCTTCGAGAAGCGGCATCTCCAGCGGACGGAAGCCCATGTCATGCTTGATATCACGCTTGAGCCACAGCTCTGACGGGTTTTCCATCGGCGCAAGCATCTCGGGCTTGTCGTACCAGTCATCAGGGTACGGAAAATCGACGATTTCCACGTCATCACGGGTCATACCATTCATGCGAAGCATCAGCTCGATGCCCTGTTCTTCCTGAAAGCGCCACCAATCGTTTTTGATGACGTTCAGGCTTTTGGACAGGCCAATTCTTTTTCCTTTAAGATCGGACATGCGATAGATGTCATCTCTGGCGCGCACCAACATGCAGCCGCCTTCGTAGACATGTGTTGTCCCGATAAGTTTTGTGCGGCGGATATCGGCCTGCGTGTGGATGGCAGGGCCGCACCCGCCATAGCGCATCAGATTGTCCAGATTATGGACGTAATGCGGATACCAGTCATTCTCGACGGTGGACCGGAGGTATTTGTAGGCAATCCCAATCTTTTTCAGCTCTTCTTTGACCCAGCCGATTTCCTGATCGACATTGCTGGGAGAGATGAGCGGACAGTTGGTATAGTAGAACTCGTTCCAATCCACTTCGACCGAACGCATTTCCTTGCCTTTGATTGTCATCGTCGCCATTTGGTGTTCCTCCTTTGCTGCCGTGCACACTCGCCAGCATCGCGCAGCAATCCTATTGAGCCTGCTTCGCTTTGGCGGGCAGTTTACCTCCTGATTGTACCCCAGCGACACAAGGCAAACGAACGACAGGAAGTGACAAATAATGGACATTTTGGGACAGGAGGATTAAGATGGGCCCATGTCTCTTTCAGTTCCTCATACGCAACCTGTTCTTCGTGTTTCCACCGTGCACGGCCTGCCTGATGTTTTGCGGGACCTCGGGCAAAATCCAGCGCAGGTCATCGAGGATCTGGGGTTCGAGCCAACGCTCTTTGACAATTCGGATAATCGGATAACTCTGGCAGAACGTGGCAGATTGCTCGAACGCTGCGCAGAGGTCTCGGGGTGCCCGCATTTGGGGTTGCTGGTCGGTCTGAAGGACGGCCTTGACCAGCTTGGGATCGTAGGTCTTCTGGCACGAAACGCACCAGACGTCGGCACCGCGTTGCATAGATTGATTCGGTTTTTCCACCTGCAAGCACAAGGGGTCGAAATTGGGGTCGCCGTTGATGGTGGGCGGGCTCTCTTTTCCTACGCGATCTCGGAAGAAGGCGTTCCGGGGGTCGATCAGACCGGCGACGGTGCGGTGGCGGCCCAGTTCAACATCATGCATGAGCTTTGCGGACCTGACTTCAAGGCGCTCGCCGCATGGTTTGTACGCCCGCAACCGAAGGTCCTAAAGCCCTACACGGAGTTTTTTCAAGTGAAGCTCCAGTTCGATGCCCCGATATATGGCTTGGAATTTTCTTCAAGCTGGCTCACGCGCAGACTGCCTTCGATGGATGCGGCGCTTGGCGACCTCATCAACGAAAAAATCAGGGCACTGGAATTTCAGGAAACCAAAAACCTTACCGACAATGTGCGAACTCTGATGCAAACGTCGTTGGCTTTTAATCACGTGAATGCACAACACATAGCATCCATGCTTGGTATGCACGTTCGCACCTATCACCGTCGACTGCGGGCGAAAGAAACAAGCCATCGCGAACTGCTGGATCAGACGCGCATGGCCCTGACGTTTCGATTGCTCCAGTATTCATCAAAAGACATCGCCGAGATTTCGGATTTGCTTGGATACGCTGAGCCTCGATCCTTTATCCGCGCCTTCAAACGCTGGACAGACACAACGCCGGCCCGTTGGCGAAGAAACCAGACAGTCTAAATTGATTGCGAGATGTTGGAACGGAATTGGCTGGGGTTTGGGCGTGTTGAAATGCGCCGTGCGGGACGGCTTCATACATTGGTTGTGAGGTGCGCCGCAGATGCAGCGGACTGATTCCTGGCACCGAACTCGAGCCAAACTTGTGCACGTAACGAATGGCGGCAATGCGCGACGCAGGCGTGGTATTTTGATAGTGGCCTCAAGGTCAGCTGTGGGCCGTTCGTGAAGCTTTGCAAAGTTCGCTTCCTGCGCACTGCGGTCATGCCAGGAGATAAAAAATGCACTTGCAGCGAATAGCCGGATAGTCCGGATACTGTTGAAAAAGGCGTAGTTTTTTCCGGTCAGCTGACGGGTCGCATTTGATTTTTTTGCTGCTTCACGCCGGGTTCGGCACCAGCTTGGCGAGTTTGCGGAGGTTCTGCACGGTGGCTGCGATTGTGAACTCATCTTTTGCGCCGTTTGGACCTCTGAGACGCAGGCGATCAAGCCTCATGATACGCTTGAGATGGGCGAAGAGCATCTCGACCTTTTTGCGGGCGTAGCTAGCGGTGACATAGGCATCGGTTTTGGTGATGTCGCGTGCCATTTGTCGTGCACCTTCATGGATTGAGCGAAGGATCTTTCGGGCCGGTTCCTTCGGGCAGCAACGTTGCTTCAGTGAGCAGGTGTCGCAGTCTTTCTTGCTTGCGCGGTATCGCATGAGGCCTTCTTTATCCACGCCAGAGCGCGGCTTCTTGTAGGTGCGGTGGAACTGCACAAGCTCTTTGCCATTGGGGCATGTATAGTTGTCGCTCTCATGATCGTAGGCGAAGTCGTCACGCGAGAAGGTGCCATCCTTGCGTTCGGACTTGTCGAT
Source organism: Ahrensia sp. (assembly GCA_024639025.1). Lineage (GTDB taxonomy): Bacteria > Pseudomonadota > Alphaproteobacteria > Rhizobiales > Rhizobiaceae > Ahrensia. The sequence continues at coordinate 2,924 of JAHEJF010000326.1, forward strand.
CACCGGTATGTACGGCTCGATACCTTCTTCCTCGACCAACCATCCCAGCATGGGTGCAGAACCATAGGCTGTGTCAGCGACCAGCTTCTCGGGATACAGGCCAAAGCGATCTCTGGTTCTGATGATCATGTCTTTCGTGATCTGGACCTCGGCTTGCCGAATGGGTGTCGTGGCATCGACATCCACGATGACAGCGTTGTCCAGATCGACAAGGTAATTGGTCGAATAGGCAAAGAAAGGCCTATCGCCGTTGGCGCCGGTATAGCGGGCAGCAGGGTCAGCTTTGGAGATGGACTTGGGTTGCACGGGTGTCGAACCACCAAACGCTGCATCATCCAGCGTATCGAGATATTCCTGGGTTGCCCGCGATACATGATCGGGAACAGCCCAATCAGCCATATCCACCTTGGTGTAGCGACTGGCATCAGCCTTGATCAGCGATGCATCCACGCCGAAGTCATCACCACCCACGAGGCCTTCCGCGATACAGCGTGCCAGAACCTTGTTGAACAAATGCCGAAACAGATCACTCTCTCGGAACCTGCCATGTCTGTTCTTGGAGAAGGTTGAGTGATCCGGAATCGAGTCATTCAAATCCAATCGACAAAACCAGCGATAGGCAAGATTGAGGTGTACCTCCTCGCACAAACGCCG